>CBFGQV010000217.1:0-5324 GCA_965651045.1 uncultured bacterium | reverse complement strand
CATCAGCGCCCGCACGCCATCGACGGTGCCGACCGCGAAGCGCCGCAGGCCGCGGGCCTCGCAGTAGTCGGCGACCCGGCGCTGCGAGCGCGCGCGGTCCGGCCCGTAGAAGGCTAGCGTGCGATCCGATGGCATTCGATGGCCGTCGAGGGGGTCGTTCGGTTCTGCTTCATGGTTCCTAAGGTGTCACACTACGCGCCCGGAGGGGAGTCTCGCGTCGCCGAGCCGCGCTGGTTCAACGCAGCAGGAAGTCGACGTGGCGCTCCTCACGGTTCACTCTCGACACCTGGATCTTGACGCGGTCCCCGAGGCGGAAGCGTCGGCCCCTGCGCGAGCCCACCAGCGCGTACTCCTCTTCACGGAACTCGTAGTAGTCGTCGTCCAGGCTGTTCACGTGCACGAGGCCTTCGACGAAGTAGGCGTCGAGAAGCACGAAGAAGCCGAACGAGGTCACTCCCGCGATGGTGCCCTCGAACTCGTCGCCGAGGTGGCGCTCCATGAACTCGATCTTCTTGAGGGCGACGCTGTCACGTTCGGCGTCGGTCGCGGCCTTCTCTCGCAGGCTGCACCGCTCGGCGGTCTCGCCGAGGTCCTCATGCCAGCTCTCCGGCACCGACTCGCCCTCGATCAGGCCTCGAATCACGGCGCGGTGCGTGACGAGATCGGGATAGCGCCGGATCGGTGAGGTGAAGTGCGCATAGTACTCGGCCGCGAGCCCGAAGTGGCCGAGGTTGTCCGGGCTGTAGACGGCCCGCTGCATGGACCGAAGCACGACGGTGCGCACCAGGTTCTCTTCCGGGCGCCCATCGACGCGTTCGAGCACCGCCTGAAGGTCGCTCGGACGAACCTTTCGCTTGGGAAGCGTCTGGCCGACCGAGGCCAGGAACTCGCGAAGCTGGTCCATCTTCTCGACGGTGGGCGGCTCGTGCACCCGGAAGAGGACCGGCAGCCGCTTGGACTCGCCTTCGAGCGCGACCACCTCGTTCGCGAGCAGCATGAAGTCCTCGACGAGGCGGTGGCTCGAGAGGCGCTGCACCCGCACGATGTCGACCGGGGCCCCGTCTTCGTCCAGGATCACACGGGCCTCGGGCAGATCGAAGTCGATCGATCCCCGTTCTTCACGCTTGCGTCGGAGCGCCCGCGCCAGGGTGTCGAGTGTCTTGATGGCCATCGACGTTTCGGCGTCCGGTCCCTCGCCGCCGTCGAGCACCGCCTGCACGTCTTCGTAGGCCAGGCGGTGCCTGCTCCGGATCACGGTGCGGCGGAAGCGGTGCTCGCGCAGGCGCCCCTGCGCGTCGAGCGTGGCCAGCACGCTGACGGCGAGGCGGTCCTCGTCCGGCCGAAGCGAGCAGGCGCCGGCCGACAGCGCGTGCGGAAGCATGGGCACCACGCGGTCGACCAGGTAGACGCTCGTGCCGCGGTTCAAAGCCTCGAGGTCGATCGCGCCCCCGCGCTCGACGTAGGCCGACACGTCCGCGATGTGAATCCCCACTTCCCAGAGCCCCTCTCCGAGCGGGCGAACCGAGAGCGCGTCGTCGTGGTCCTTCGCGTCGGCCGGATCGATCGTGAACACCAGCGTGTCGCGAAAGTCCTCGCGGCCGGGGCCCGGCTCGATCGCCACCTCGTCGGCGCGCGCCTGGGCGACCTTCTCGACCTCGACCGGAAACTCGAGCGGCAGGCCGTGCCCGAACAGCACCGAGAGCACGTCCACGCCCGGGTCCGACACGGGTCCGAGCACGCGCTCCACCTCACCCGTCGGACCATGCCGGCGCTCGCCATACGAGACGATGCGCACGACGACCACGTCGCCGTCCTGGGCCCCGGCTTCATCGCCCCACGGCACGATCACGTCGCTGCCGAGGCTGGGATCACGCGGCACCACGTACCCGACTTTTCGGCCCTGGTGATATGTGCCGACGATGGTCGGGTGCGCCCGTTCGAGCACCTTGATGACGCTGCCGAC
This sequence comes from uncultured bacterium, assembly GCA_965651045.1. Lineage (GTDB taxonomy): Bacteria > Gemmatimonadota > Gemmatimonadetes > Longimicrobiales > Gaopeijiaceae > Gaopeijia. The sequence goes on along the minus strand of CBFGQV010000217.1, from coordinate 3,361 downwards.
CGGGTTCCGCCCGCGTGGGCGGCGTTCGATGCGCGCGACGACCCGGTCGCCGTCCATCGCCGTCGCGAACTCGGCCGAAGGAATGAAGACATCCTGCTCCGACGCGTCGTCGACCCGCACGAAGGCGTCGCCCGAGCGAATGGTAGAGAGCACCCCGCGCACCAGGCTGATCCGGTCCGGCGCCGCGTACCGCCCGCCCTTCACGCGGTAGACGACGCCCCGCTCCTCGAGCTCACGCAAGCTGTCTCGGAAGGCCCGGTAGTCGTGGCTCGGCACCTCGAGCGCGGCGGCGAGCGCCTTGGGCTTCATCGGCCCCCGGCGCGATTCACGGAGCGCTTTCAGCACGCTGGACTGATCGGGAAGACGGTCGTCGTTCGTCATGGAAGCAGCCTCGGGGGCAGCCATCGAAGGGTGAGCCAAGCCGCGGCTTGGCCGTGGGGATCGGGGACGAGGCGGAACGAAACCTGGCCGGCGCGCGGGGCGCGGCTGGCGACGTAGGCATCGACCGCCGAAAGAAGGTGGTTGCCGGCCACCGCGGCGAGCGCGATCGAGGCAGCCTGGAAACGGTCGTCGGTCCAGTCGATCAGGTCGACGAAGCGGTCCTGCTCTTCGGGCTGCGCCGTCCAGTCCCAGAGAAACCCATCTCCGTAGGCGCGGTGGCGGTAGTAGTCAAGCGCATCGTCGTAGCCCGGCGTCCCGGGCCCGGCCTTGAGGTCGCCATCGAGGAAGATCGACGAAGCGAGCTCCCATTGGGTGCCGTTGTAGGTCTCGGGGTCGCGCTCGGGGTCGAGCGACGAAGAGCCCGGGTCGGAGTCGAACGCACCCGACCGGAGCCAGCGACCCATGCGCTCGTAGTACTCGAAGTCGCCGTCCATGCGCGGCTCCGGCGCGCCGCGCGCCACCGACCACGCCAGGTCACGGTACGCGGCTCGGTACCGGCGACCGTCCTGGTGCGCGTCCACGTGAAAGGCCCACCCGACCGCCTCGGCGGCGAGAAAGACGATCCAGCGTCGCCGCCCCTGCATGAACTGCCCGGCCCCCGGCACGATCGCCGAGGCGAGCGCCACGCGCAGGGACTCCGCGGCGCCGTCGTCCTGCGCCTCCGACACCTGCGCTCCCGCCGGAGCCGCTGCGACGACACCTGCGAAGGCGACCGCCCACGCGGTGCGGAGCATCAGAACAGCACGCCGAGCGTCAGATGCACGGGTTCGCTCTCGCCGACCAGGGGCGACGACGCGAGCGACTTGCCCAACCCGAGCTCGAACCGGTCGTAGCGGAGCGCCACCCCGACGCCCGCTCCGTCGACCTGGAGGTCCGCCCCGAACACGTATCCGGCGCGCACGACGAGCGACTGCTCGACGCCGGCGCCCGCCTCGAGGCCGATGTACTTGGCGGGCCTGCCTGGATTGCGCCAGCGGTCCTCGACCTCGAGCACGAGAAGCGCACGCACCGGCTCGTCTTCGAAGACGTGGCGGAGCACGTCGTACGCCGCACCCACGCGGATCCGGGTCGGGAGCGGGTCCGACTGCCCCTCGTTGATGACCTGCACGCGGGGCCCGGCGTGGGCCACCATGGCGCCGATCCGGAGCGGAAGCCCGAACACGTCCTGCCACTGGACACCCGCGTCGAGCGCATACGTCGTCGACGTCACGCCCTGGTCGTCACACTGGCCACGGCAGCTCACCCGCTGCTGAATCAGCTTCAGATTGAGTCCGAGCGCGAGGCCCTCGACCACATCGGCTGCCGCGGAAATCACGCCGAGGTGGTTCCGGAACGAGATCGTGCCCAGGAAGGCTCCCTGGTCGTCTCTGAACTCGATCTCGCCGAGGTCGGTGAGCTGATACGACGCCCCCAGAATGCCCACGCCGGCCTTCGGAAAAAGCACGCTGAGCGCGGTCGACTCGCCCGCCACGTCCTCTCCGCGCAGGAGCATGGCCCGCCCCTCGCCGACGCCGGCCAGTCCCGCTGGATTCCACCACACGGTCTCGGGGCCGCCGAGCGCCGTCACGGCGTGGCCGAGCGAGACCCCCATCGAGCCCACGGGGAGCAGAAGGAACAGCGCGCCCTCGGTGCTCGAGCCGCCCTCGTCCTGCGCCACGAGGGGCGGCGCGAGGGCGAGCGCGGCGACGAGTGTCAGCGCCACGGCGCGAGCGGCTTGCACGATCATCGGCGTTCGTCCGGCACCGGATACCCCAAGCGGGTCAGATGATGGCGCTTGCGGCGCCAGCCTCGAAGAGATTTCACCCACAGGTCGAGATACACGGGGCGCTCCAGAAAGGTCTCGATCTTGCGGCGCGCTTCCGTGCCCAGCGAGCGGATCGCCACGCCTCCCTTTCCGATCAGGATTCCCTTCTGCGACTCGCGCTCCACGAGCAGGCTCACCCCGATGTAGAGCGGGTCCTGATCCTCGCGAAACTCCTCGACCTGTACCGCCACCGCGTAAGGCACTTCGTCGTCGTACTGCTCGAAGACCGTCTCGCGGACCAGCTCGCCGACGAAGAAGCGCACGGGCTGCGACGCGAGGTCGTCGGCCGGATAGAGAAAGGGCCCTTCCGGCAGGGCCTTCTCGACGGCGGCGAGCAGCCGGTCGACGCCCCCTCCTTCAAGCGCCGACAGCGGTACGACCTCTCGGGCCCGCAGCCCCGACGCCGACTCGAGCGCCGTGGGGATCTCGTCGAGGGCGCGAGCCACCCCGGCGGCCGCGAGCAGGTCGGTCTTGTTGAGCGCGACCACCAGAGGGGACCTGACGTACGCGAGCGCCTCGACGACGGGCCCGGCTTCGAGATCACGCTTCCATCGCGTGGCGTCGAGGAGCAGGACCGACACGTCGGCCTCTCGAAGCGCCTCGTGCGCCGCGTGGAGCATCGTCCGCTGGTGCAGGTCGCGAACCTCGAGCAGGCCGGGCGTGTCCAGGAAGATCATCTGCACGCCGTCCGTCGTACGGATGCCGGTCACGCGCTCCCAGGTCGTCTGCGCCTTCGCCGTCACGATCGAGAGCCGCGTTCCCACCAGCTGATTCAGAAGCGTCGACTTTCCGGCGTTGGGCCGCCCGACGATCGTCACGTACCCGGCGCGGGTCGGCGTGGTCGGGGCCTTAAGCGGCTCGGTGGGTGTCAGGCTCGGGCACATGGAGAGGTAAAGTGTCCCGCGCCGCCGGCACCGTCCAGTCCTCGCGTGCCGGTAGCCACCACGACGAAACGCCCGCCCAGGCTGGTACCTGGACGGGCGTTCGTGATGTGAGGCTGGCGATGACGTACTCTCCCACCCGGTCTCCCGGGCAGTACCATCCGCGCTGCGAGGCTTAACGGCCGTGTTCGGGATGGGAACGGGTGTGTCCCTCGCGCCAAGATCACCAGCCACA
>CBFGQV010000216.1:0-5349 GCA_965651045.1 uncultured bacterium | reverse complement strand
TGGAAGGCCGCGTGCTCGGCGCGGCGGGGTGGCTCGTGCGCCCCCCCGACAAGGGGCGCGCGGCCCGGCTCGCGTGGGCGGGGTCGTGGCTCTACCTGCTCGGCGCCGCGGCGGCCGCGATTCTGCTGTGGGGATTCGCGGACCGTTGGTGGCCGGCCACGGTGCTCCTCTTCGGGCCGCGCTGGACGCTCCTGCTACCGCTCGTCGCGCTCGTGCCGCTGGCGAGCCTGTTCGATCGTGTGACCCTCCCGCTCCAGGCCGCCGGGGCGCTTCTCGTCGTCGGGCCCGTGATGGGCTTCTCGCTGCCGCTGGCCGGTTGGCTGGAGGGCGTTCGCGAGGGCGTGCCCGAGGTCGCAGTCGTGACCTTCAACGCGCGGGGCGGTGACGGGCTGGCCCTCGGCGCCGAGGCCATGCTGCGCGAGTGGCGCGCGGACCTCGCCGCGTTCCAGGAGTGCACGGGCGTGCTCCGCGACGAGCTGCTCGCCCTGGGCGACGCGCCCTCGAGCGGTTGGCACACGGACGCGCGGGCGAGCCTCTGCATCGCCTCACGCTACCCGATCGTGGCACGCGCCGAGATGGAGCGCGCCGACTTCCAGGCCGCAGGCGGCTCGGCGCTCGTGGTCACCTGGTCCGTCCTGCTCGACGGCACCGACACCGTGCACGTCACCAACCTGCACCTCGAAACGCCTCGGGCCGGCCTCGCGAGCATTCGCCGCGGACGGCTGGCCCGTGGCGCGGCCGAGGTCAGCTCACTCTCGTTCCTGCGCGGCCTGGAACTGGCCCACGCCCGCCGCTGGGTGCTCGATGTCGGAGGCCCGCACCTCGTGCTCGGCGACTTCAACACGCCAGCGGAAAGTGTGGCCTACCGTGAGTCGTGGGGGGATTTCCAGAATGCCTTCTCGGACCGGGGCCTGGGCCTCGGCGGCACCCGCCTGAACGGCTGGATCCGGGCGCGCATCGACCACGTACTGGCCGACGCGCGTTGGCACGTGGTGTCGGCCGCCCCGGGGCGAGACCTCGGGTCGGACCACCTGCCGATGCGCGCGGTGGTCCAGCCTGTCTGGCCGTCGAGACTCGGTCCGCCTTGACAGGTCGCTGAGGCCCGCGCTCGCTGTCACCGCCGCGCGAGCGCCACCTGCACCGCGGTGCTCAAGGCTTCGATGGTGTAGGGTTTGGGCAGGAAGTCGAAGTCTTCGTCCAGGGTTCCCTCCGCGGCGAGGTCTTGCCCGGCGTAGCCCGAGCTGAGCACGATACGAATCGAGGGACGCAGCGCCCGTGCGCGACGCGCGAGTTCGGGCCCGTTCATGCCGGGCATGAGTACATCGGTGAGCATCAGGTCCACCGGCTCGTCGAGGCGCTCGAGAAGGGCCAGTGCCTCCTCGGCGGTCGATGCCACGCGCACCTCGTGTCCCTCGCGCAGGAGCACGCGCTCGGCCACGCGCTGGATCGCCGGGTCGTCTTCGACGAGCAGCACGACCGCGCGTACGGTGCCGTCCGACGCCGCGGACTCGCCAGCGGCGTCGCCACGTGCTCCGCCCCTGCGGGGTGCCTGCCCGGCGCCCGCAGACGGCAGGAACACGGTGAAGGTCGTGCCGACGCCGACCTCGCTCGCGACCTCGAGGTCGCCCCCCGCCTGCTCCACGATGCCGTAGACGGTGGCGAGCCCGAGCCCCGTTCCCTCGCCTTCCCGCTTGGTCGTGAAGAACGGTTCGAACATCTTCTCGGCAACCTCGGGCGAGATGCCCGTGCCCGTGTCCTGGACGGAAATCCAGGTCCAGCGCCCGGCGCCGCTCCTCGCCGCGCGCACCTCGGCCGAGAGGCGCCCCATCGCCGGGGGATCGGCGCGCTCCCCGGTCTCGACGGTGAGGCGTCCACCCTCGGGCATCGCGTCGCGGGCGTTCACGACGAGGTTGATCAGCACCTGCTGGAGCTGGCCGACGTCGGCCTCGACCGGCAGCGGCCGGTCGGCAAGGCGGAACACCAGGTCGACGTGCTCGCCGATCAGTCGGCGCAGCATGCCGGACAGCTCGTCGATGACCTGGTTGAGGTCGACCTCCCTCACCTGAACGATCTGGCGGCGGCTGAAGGCGAGCAGCTGACGGGTCAGGGTGGCCGCACGCCTCGCCGTGTCGCGAATCTCGCTGACCTCGCCGTGGAGCGAATCCCCCTGGGGCAGGCTTTCGAGCACCAGCTCCGCAGTTCCGAGAATCACCGTGAGAAGGTTGTTGAAGTCGTGCGCCACGCCGCCGGCGAGCTGGCCCACGGTCTCCATCTTCTGGGACGCGCGCAGCCGGGCCTCCATCTCGAGCCGCTCGCTGACGTCTCGCTTGACCGCGACGAAGTGCGAGATCGCGCCGGCCTTGTCCAGCACCGGCGTGATCGTCTGTTCCTCCTGGTAGGTCGAGCCGTCCTTTCGCCGATTGGTCATCAGTCCATGCCAGACGCGGCCCGCGCGAATCGTGGTCCAGAGGTCGTCGTAGAACTCCTCGGAGTGCGTGCCGGAGCCAACGAGTTCCGTCGCGGTGTGGCCGATCGCCTCGTCTCGCCCGTAGCCGGTCACGTCGGTGAACGCCGGGTTCACCCACTCGATGTGACCCTCGGCATCGGTGATCATGATGGGGTTGCCCGCCGCTTCGAGGGCGGCAGCCTGGAGCCGGAGTGCTTCGTCCCGCGCACGGACGGCACCCTCCGCTTCGACCCGTTCGGTGACGTCGAGCACGATCGAGTTCAGGAGTTCGCGCCCGTCGATGTGCACGAACCCGGCGAAGACCTCCACCTCGCGCTCGGAGCCGTCGGCGCGCCGATGGCGGAAACGGAACCGACGGCGCGTGCCCACTCGAAGCGCGCCGACCTCGCGGGCGATGCCGTCGGCCGAAAGCGTGTTGATGTCCTGAATGTGCATCGTTCTCAGTCGGGCGAGGTCGTACCCGTAGTACGCCTCGGCGGCTCGGTTCGCGTCGACGATCTCGAAGGTGTCGGGGTCGATGAGGAGCATCACCGACGGGCTGCTCTCGAAAAGCGTGCGATAGCGGGTCTCGGCTTCGCGGAGGCGCTCGGCGGCCTTCTCGTGTCGAAGCTTCCGCACGAGCAGCAGTCCGACCGCGACCGTCGCGGCCGGATGCGTGAGAAGGTTCACCGGCGCGAGGATCGGCAGGAGCGCCCGGGCGATCTCGGCCGGAAGCGTGAAGAAGAGCGCGAGTTCGACGAGGGAGACGACCACGCCGAAGACGAACAGGTCACGGGCTCGGAGCGCGTGGAGGTGTTCTGCACGGGAGCGCCGCCACAGGAGCCCCAGCACCACCGCCGCCACGATGACCAGCGCACCGGTGAGCGCGCCCGGGCCGCCGACCGAGAGCCGGTACCCCAACGCGACGGCGGCCGCCGAGAGTGCGGCCCACGCGCCGAAGAACAGCCCGATCAGGCTCAGCACGACGGCGCGGGTGTCGAACACCACGCCGGGCTGTACCTCGACGGCCGCCGCCATGGTCGCCACCGTGAGCACGCCGAGCCCGGCGCCGAGCAGAACCTTCCGCCCCGGGGTGCCGCGGAGCAGGTCGCGGTCGTAGGCGATGTCGAAGAGCAGCGAAAGCGCGAGCAGGATCGCCGTGTTGTACAGCGTGCCAACCAGAAGTTCGTGCAGCATGTGCGACGATGTCTCTTGGCTCGCCCGTGATCAGGCGTCGCGTGAGAAGGCGGCATCGAAGGCGAGCCCCGATGGCCGGAAATTCAACTGACGCACGAAGGCGCATGCTTCGCGGGCGCCGTGCTCGCGCTCCATGCCCGCGTCCTCCCATTCGACCGAGAGCGGCCCTGCGTACCCGACCCGGTTGAGCGCCCGAAGCACGTCTTCGAAGGGCACCCGACCGCGCCCGGGCGAGCGGAAATCCCACTGGCGCTGAGCGTCGCCGAAGGGTAGATGCCCTCCGAAGACGCCCGACGGCATGGGCCGGTCCGCCCACCACACGTCCTTCACGTGCGCGTGCCATATGCGGGCACCGAACTCCGCGACGAAGCCGACCACGTCGACGCCCTGGTACGCGAGGTGGCTCGGGTCGTAGTTGAAGCCGAAGGCCGGGTGGCCGTCGAGGGCGTCGAGGGCGCGCCGTGCGGTGACGAGGTCGAAGGCGATCTCGGTGGGGTGCACCTCGAGGGCGAAGCGCACGCCCTCGGCCTCGAAGACGTCGAGCACCGGGCGCCACCGGCGCGCGAACTCGCCGAACCCCGCGTCGATCATGGCCTCGGGCACCGGTGGAAACGAGTAGAGCAGGTGCCAGATCGGGCTTCCCGTGAAGCCGTTCACCACCTCCACGCCGAGCCTCGCCGCCGCCCGCGCGGTGTCGGCCATCTCGGCCGCGGCCCTCGCCCGCACGCCCTCGGGCTCGCCGTCGCCCCACACGTGCGCCGGCAGGATCGCGCGATGACGCGCGTCGATGGGGTCCGAGACGGCCTGACCCACGAGATGGTTGCTGATCGCCCACACGCCGAGACCGTGCTTCGCCAGCCGCGCACGCACGTCGTCCGTGTACCCCGGCTCGTCGAGCGCGCGGCGCACGTCGAAATGGTCGCCCCAGCAGGCGAGTTCGAGGCCGTCGTACTTCCACGATGCGGCCTTCTCGGCCAGAACGTCGAGCGGCAGGTCGGCCCACTGGCCGGTGAAGAGGGTGACGGGTCGTTGCATATCGCGGTGCCGTGATGGGGTGCGGAGCGCTGGAGCGGTGACGGCGGCCCTGGGCTCAAGGGGGGGAATAGCGGGCGTCGACCCACGCCTTCTCGCGCGCGCTCCGGAGCGCGGTCTCGACGAAGTGCACGCCGCGCGCGCCGTCGCGCACGGTCGGCACGTCGAGCACTTCACTCGTGTGGGCACCCCCGAGGTGCGCGGCGACGGTGCGGTACAGGTTCGCGAAGGCCCCGACGAAGCCTTCGGGGTGGCCGCTCGGCAGCCGCGACCCGGCGGCCGTTCCGGCGTCGAGCCCCTCGACGCCATCGTGGAGCACCGTGACCGCCCCGCCCGGGGTCAGGAGGCGGAGCCGGTCGGGCCGCTCCTGGCACCAGTCGAGCCCGCCCTCGCTGCCGTAGACCCGCAACCGGAGGTGGTTGCGCTCGCCGGTCGCCACCTGGGTCACGGCCAGCACCCCGCGAGCGTTTCCGCGGAAGCGCAGCAGGACCGTCGCGTCGTCGTCCACCCTCCGGCCCGGCACGAGCGTGCCCAGCTCGGCGTAGAGCGCCTCGACCTCGAGCCCCGTCACGTGCTCGACGAGGTTGTACGCGTGCGTGCCGATGTCGCCGAGCACTGCGGAGCCGCCGGCCTGGGCGGGGTCGGCCCGCCACGTGGCCTGCTTCTGGCCCTCG
>CBFGQV010000215.1:0-5355 GCA_965651045.1 uncultured bacterium | reverse complement strand
GCTTGTTGGGTTGTCTAGGATGGGCGGTGGTCCTCGCCGTCGTGGTCGCGGTCGCATACGCCGGCTGGCGTTGGGGCGAGCGGGTCTTTCCCGCGCTCGAGCGCGTCACCGGGGTCGAGGGCGCGCCGGCCGCCGACGCCGACGCCCGCGAGCCCTCGCCGGAACTCGCGAACGAGACGCTCGACCGCTACGAGGCGTTCCAGGCGGGTGGGGCGGGCGAGCGTGCCCGCTTCGACGCCACCGAGCTGACCAGCGTGCTTCGGCACGGGCTGCCGGGCGTGCTCCCGCCGGGGGTCGACCGGCCCGCCGTGGAGCTCCGCGGGGGCGAGGTCAGGCTGCGGGCGCGGGTCGCAGTGGCCGCCTTTCCGGAGCTGCCCGCGCTCGACGAGGTGATCGGACTGCTCCCGGACACGGTGGACCTCTCGGTCAGCGGGGTGTTGCTGCCTTTCGGCGACGGCCACGCCGCGCTTCAGGTCGAGCGTCTCGAGGCGTCCCGGATCCCGCTTCCGGGGCGCATGATTCCCGGCGTGCTCCGGGCCCTCGGGCGAACGGACATGGAAGGCCTGCCGCCGACGGCGCTCGCCGTGCCTCTGCCCTCGGGGCTCGAGCGCGCGTACGTCGAGCAGGACCACCTGGTGCTCGTGGCTGGTCGATGAGCGGCTCCGCGCGTCTGCTGGTCGTCGACGACGAAGCGTCGATCCGCGACGTCCTGCGTCAGCTCTTCGAGTACGAGGGCTACGAGGTTCGGGTCGCCGCCGACGGCCGCGAGGCATTGGACGCCGTCGAAGAGGCCCGCCCCCATGTCACGTTCCTCGATGTGAAGATGCCGGGCATGGACGGCCTCGAGGTGCTCGAGCGTCTGCGCGCGCTCGATCCGGCCGCGGTCGTGGTCATGATCAGCGGCCACGGCACGATCGATACCGCGATCGAGGCCACCCGCAAGGGCGCCTACGACTTTCTCGAGAAGCCGCTCGACACCGAGCGCCTGCTGCTCACGCTCCGGAACGCCCTGGAGCGGCAGGGCCTCGGCGCCCGCGTCGAGCAGCTCTCGCACGAGGCTGAGAGCCGGCACCAGATCGTCGGCCGCTCGTTCGTGATTCGCCAGGTGATCGAGCGCATCGAGCGCGTCGCGCCGACCGACGCCCGCGTGCTCGTCACCGGCGAGAACGGTACCGGAAAGGAGCTCGTCGCGAGGGCACTCCACCGTCTCTCTCCGCGCGCCGACGAGGCGTTCGTCGAGGTCAACTGCGCGGCGATCCCCTCGGAACTGATCGAGTCGGAGCTCTTCGGCCACATGAAGGGGTCGTTTACCGGCGCGGTCGCGGATCGTGCCGGGAAGTTCGAGCAGGCCGACGGCGGGACGCTGTTCCTCGACGAGGTCGGCGACATGGCCCCCGGCGCGCAGGCGAAGGTGCTGCGCGCGCTGGAAGAGGGGATCATCACGCGGGTCGGCGGCAGCCGCTCGATCGAGGTCGACGTCCGCGTGATCGCAGCCACCAACAAGGACCTCGCCGAAGAGATCCGTGAGGAGCGTTTCCGCGAGGACCTCTTCTACCGCCTCAACGTGGTTCCGGTGCACGTACCGCCGCTCCGAGAGCGCCGAGAGGACATTCCGCTTCTCGTCCAGCACTTCGTACGACGGGCCGTCGAAACCGAGCGCATCGCGCCGAAGGCGTTCGGGGTCGAGGCCATCGAGCGTCTCGCGTCGCTGGAGTGGCCGGGCAACGTACGGGAGCTCAGGAACACGGTCGAGCGGCTTCTGATTCTCGCGCCTGGCGACGAGGTCGACGCGCAGGCGGTGGACCTTCTGGTCACCGGCGTGACGGGAGATTCGGGTCTCGGCAGTGATCTTGTCTCGGCCGAGACGTTCTCCGAGTTCCGGGACCGGGCCGACCGCGCGTTTCTCGTGCAGAAACTGCGCGAGAACGACTGGAACATCGCCGAGACCTCGCGGAAGATCGAGATGCCGCGCTCGAACCTGTACAAGAAGATCGAGAAGTTCGGGCTGGTGCGCGAAGACGCCTGACGGTCCCGCGTCCGAGGACCAGGGGCGTCAGCGTCGGCTCGGAAGACGGGCTCCGGCGGGGAGCCGGTAGAGCGCTTCGACGGCGCGGTAGTCGTCAACCGAGAGCCCGGTCGACCGGTTGTCGGGAAACATCAGGTGGCCCGTGTCGTCGGAGTGGGGCAGCCCCAACGCGTGCCCCATCTCGTGTGCCGCGGCCCGCTCCACCTCGGACGGCGGCAACCCGATCTCCGGGCGCCCCGGCACGCGCGTTGCGAGCAGGAACTCGGGCACGGCGAAGGTGGCGTCGCCCGCGGTGTCCTGTCTCCACGACGTGTGCACCCGACCGAGTTCTTCGCCGTCGAGCGACGCGACCCATCGCACGACGATGTGCGGCGTGCCGGGGCGCTCGTCGGTTTCGATCCGGAGAGGAAACGGCTGACCCTGCCAGACGCGAATCCCCCGTGCCGCGGCCCGCTGCAGTTCGTCGGCGAGCGCCGGATCCTCGTGCGCGGGGCGGGAGACATGCACCCGAAGTTCCCGCGTTCCGTCGGGCCAGCGGGCGACCACGTCCTGGTTCCGCTCGGCGAAGCCCGCGCACAGATAGGCCGCCTCGATGCAGCGGGCCACGTCGATCGTCGTGTCGCCGGACGCGTCGGCGGCGCGCTCCGGGCCGTCCGGGTTCGCGGTGGCACGCCCGGATTCCGGCCGAGGCCTCAGGAAGAGGACGAGCACGGCCGCGCCGAGCAGGAACGCGAGAAGTGGAAGGGCTCGCTGCATCGGTCCACCATGGCGCTCTGCCCGAAGCGTCGCAACGTTGGAACACCGAGAAGGGTGGTATTGTGACGCGACACTGCGGTGCCGTACCTTGGATCTGTGAGGCTTCCGGCGCGCGGAACCTCGGGAACGCGTGGGCGCGCGCCCGGGTATCGCGGGGTGAACGACCCGTCGCCGTTCCGGCGCCGGGGTCGCCGGAGGGAGGAGAGAGACAGGGTGTCAGGTACCGAACATCGTTTCTTCGAGTCGAGCACGGACGCCGACCCGGCGGAGCCGGGAGGGCGGCCCACGGTCCGAGACGTGCTCGAGACCCCCACCCCTTCGGCCTGGCGCACCGCATGGGAGTGGGTGCGCTCGGTTCTCGTGGCCTTCCTTCTCTTCCTCGTCGTTCGTTCGTTCGTCGTCGAGGCGTTCAAGATCCCCACCGGCTCGATGGAAGGCACGCTGCTCGTAGGCGACTTTCTTCTCGTGAACAAGGCCGTCTACGGCGCGGAGATTCCGGGGCTCGGACTACGGCTGCCCGCCTTCGAGGAACCCGAGCACGGTGACGTGGTGGTCTTCACGCCGCCCCACGAGCCTCGCAAGAACTACGTGAAGCGCGTCGTCGGGCTGCCCGGTGACACGCTCGCGATGCGCGACAAGATGCTGCTCGTGAACGGGCACGCCGTCGACGAACCCTACGCGCGCTATGTCGATCGCGGGGGCGATGCGCGACACCCGAACATGCGCTGGCAGGCTTCGCACCTGATCGCAAGCCCGCGCGAGTATCACCCGTCGCGCGACACCTGGGGGCCCCTCGTCGTGCCGGAGGGAAGCTACTTCGTGCTCGGCGACAACCGCGACAACAGCGAGGACTCGCGGTACTGGGGATTCGTGGCCCGTGAATCGATCCGCGGACGCCCCTGGTTCGTGTACTACTCGTTCGACCCCTCGTCGGGTGACGACCTCTCCTGGCTCAAGGCGGTCCGCTGGGACCGGGTCGGACACCCGATTCGCTGATCGTGTTGAACGCAGGGTGCGTGCCGGTTGCGCGGCGGCCCGGGGCGACCCATGATGTTCGCCGGAGCGTGCGCCCGGTGAGATGCGACCGGCACCGATAGCGCGATCCGGGCGGCCGAAAGCCGGCGCCCATGTTCTCTCCGAAACGGGTTCCCCTCTGGCGACATGGCCTTCTCATCGCGCCGCGGTTCGTTTCGAGAAGGGTCTCTCGACCAGTACCTCAAGGAGATCAGCCAGTATCCGCTGATCGACCGTGACGAAGAGGCCCGCCTTGCACGCCTGATCCACGACGGCGATGCGGAAGCGCTCGACAAGCTCGTGCGGTCCAATCTCCGGTTCGTGGTCTCGGTCGCGAAGAAGTACCAGAACCAGGGCGTGCCGCTCTCGGACCTGATCAACGAGGGCAACCTCGGGCTGATCCGTGCGGCCCACAAGTTCGACGAGACGAAGGGCATCAAGTTCATCTCGTACGCGGTCTGGTGGATTCGCCAGGCCATTCTCCAGGCGCTCGCCGAGCAGAGCCGCATCGTACGCGTTCCGCTCAACAGGGCGGGGGCGCTCCACCGGATCGGCCGTCGCAGTTCCTCGCTGCTGCAGGAGCTCGGTCGCGAGCCCACGGTCGAGGAGATCGCCGAGGAGCTCGACATCTCGGAAGAGGAGGTCGAGCGCACCCTGGCGATCAGCCAGTCGCACCTCTCGCTCGACGCGCCCATCACGCCGGGCGAGGACAACCGCCTGCTCGACTACCTGCCGGACCAGTTCGCGACCGGTCCGGAAGACGACGCCTTCGATCACGCGCTTCGCCAGACGATCGAAGAGCTGCTCTCGTCGCTCAAGGAACGCGAGGCCAAGATCCTCCGGCTGTACTTCGGCCTCGACGATCAGGAGCCCATGACGCTCGAAGAGATCGGGAGCCTCATGGGCATCACCCGGGAACGCGTGCGCCAGATCAAGGAGAAGGCGCTCCTGCGCCTGAGGCACGGCTCGCGATCGAGGTTTCTCGAGACCTTCATGTGAGCGTTTGCGGGCGTTGACACCTCAGAGCTGCTCGGATATCATTCAAAGCTCTGTTGTCCAACGCCCTACAGGCGCTCAATGAAGACGTACACGCCCAAGAACGACGAGATCGAACGGGGCTGGTGGGTGATCGATGCCGCCGGCCAGCCGCTCGGACGCCTTGCCACCGAGGTTGCGCGCATCCTCCGTGGCAAGCATAAGCCCATGTATACGCCGCACCTCGACACCGGTGATCACGTGATCGTGCTCAACGCGAGTCAGGTGGCCCTCACCGGCAAGAAGGCGGATCAGAAGACCTACTTCCGCCACTCCGGGTTCATGGGAGGCGAAAAGCTGATCCCCTTCAAGCGAATGATCGCTTCGCATCCGGAGCGCGTGATCGAACTCGCGGTGAAGGGCATGCTTCCCAAGAACGCTCTCGGACGGCAGATGAACAAGAAGCTCCGCGTCTACGCGGACGCCGAACATCCGCACCAGGGCCAGAACCCGCAGCCGCTCGAGCTCTGAGGAGTCAGATGGTGGACGAGAATTCCAGAATCCAGACCGTCGGGCGGCGCAAG
>CBFGQV010000214.1:0-5394 GCA_965651045.1 uncultured bacterium | reverse complement strand
TCCGCCCTTCTCGGCGCGCTCGTCGCAGCCGCGACCGCGACCGCCGCCACCCCCGCCTCCGCCCGGCAGACCCCCGAGGTGGCCCCTCCGGTGGGATTCTCGGCGGAGAACGCCACCCACCAGGCGAGGTGCGAAGCGCGCTTCCTCGAGCTGCCCTCGTCCGACGCCTTTCGCGAGCACCTGCGCATCATCACCGCGAATCCCCACCCCACGGGGTCCGCGCAGCAGGTCGAGGTCGCCCACTACCTCGGGCGCGTCATGCGGGCCGCGGGCATGACGGTGCGCGAGCACCCCTACGACGTCTACCTGCCGCAGCTCACCGACGACGTCGAGGCGCACATCGTGACGCCCGTCGTGCGCCAGCTCTCGAACCGCGAACCCGTGCTCGCCGAGGACCGGTTCTCGGGGCACCCGGACCTCCTGAACGGCTGGAACGCGTACTCGGGCACGGGTGATGTGACGGGTGAGGTGGTGTACGCCAACTACGGGCGCCGCGAAGACTTCGAGGCGCTCGACTCGATGGGCATCTCGCTCGAGGGCAGGGTCGTCGTGGCCCGCTATGGGGGCAACTTCCGCGGCTACAAGGTGCTCTTCGCGGAGCAGCGCGGCGCCGCAGGCGTCATCATGTTCAACGACCGGCCCGCGAATCCCCAGGACCCCTACCCGGAGGGGCCGATGCTGAACGGCGAGATCATTCAGCGCGGCTCGGTGCTGACGCTGCCCTGGACGGGCGATCCGCTGACGCCCTTCGAGCCCGCGCTGCCGCTGGACGGCGAGCGGCAGGTCGAGCGCCTCGACCCCGCCCAGGTCGACTTCCATACGATTCCGGTGCTGCCCCTCGGCTGGAACGCGGCCGAAGAGATCCTCTCGCGCATGACGGGCGACGTGGCGCCCGACGACTGGCAGGGCGGACTCGACCTCGACTACCGCCTCACCGGGGGCGCCGAACTCACGGTGCGGGTGCGCGTGAATCAGCCGCTCGACTTCACGCGGGCGATCAACGTGGTGGGCACCTTCGAGGGCACCGAGTTCCCGGACGAGTGGGTGATTCTGGGGGCGCACTACGATCCGTGGGGATTCGGGGCCGTCGATCCGAACGGGGGGACGGCGATGCTCCTCACGATGGCCGAAGCGCTGGGCCGGCTGGCCGAGGAGGGATGCCGCCCACGCCGCTCGATCATGGTGGCGCACTGGGACGCCGAGGAGTACGGCATCATCGGCTCGAGCGAGTGGGTCGAGGAGTTCCTGCCCGAGCTGACGCAGGGCGGGGTGGCGTACATCAACGCCGACGCGGTGGTGTCGGGGCCGAACTTCGGCGCGTCGTCGTCGCCCTCGCTGAAGCAGCCGATCCTGGATGCGATTCGCGACGTGGCGTATCCGGGCGAGGAGCGCTCGATCTACGAGTGGTGGGCGGCCCGGGCCGAGGGCGGCGAGCCCGTCATGGGCAACCTCGGCGGCGGCTCGGACCACGTGGCGTTCTACACGCACGCCGGGGTGCCGTCGGCCGGGCTCTCGAGCGGCGGGCGGAGCGGCATCTACCACTCCAACTACGACAACTTCGCGTGGTTCGAGCGCTTCGGCGACCACGAGTGGGTGTTCGGACCCATGCTGGCGCGGGCCGACGGGCTGCTCGCGATGCGGCTCGCCAACGCCGACGTGTTGCCCTACGACGTCGAGCGGTACGCGACCGACACGCGGACGCACGTCGAGACGCTGCTCGAGGTCGCCGAGCAGCGGCGGGTCGAGGTCGATCTCGTGAGGCTCGTCGAGGCCACAGGTGCGCTCGACGAAGCCGCCGCACGGCTCGACGCGGCGCGGCGGGCGCGGGTGGCCGCGGGGTCGTTGACCACGGCCGAGGCCGAGCGCGTGAACGCCGCCATGATCGCGCTGGAGAAGGCCTGGCTCGACGACCGCGGCCTGCAGGACCGCCCCTGGAGCCGCTCGCTCTACGTGTCGCCCGACCCGTTCAGCGGCTACGCCTCGTGGATGCTGCCGGGGCTCCGCTACGAGATCGAGACCGACGACCCAGGCGACGTGCCTGAGTGGGAAGCGCGGTATCTGGCCGCGATCGAGCGGCTGGTCGTGGCGATGGATCGGGCGGCGGGGGTGCTCAATGACGGGCACTCTCCCCTTCAGTGACAACATGCTTGCGTCACCTGGAGACTGAAGTGTATGATGTGTTCGGCGGACCGCTTAAGTGCTACACGACCCCGCCGCCACTCAGACGGGAGAGTATCGTGCCCCCCCCCGGTCGGTCCATCGCTTTACGACGCTTGTCTCATCACTGAGTCTCCTTCTCGCCGCGGGGAGTTGCTCGCCCGGTGAAAATGCACCTCTGGCGCCGGCCTCAAGTTCTCCGGTGTCGTACGAGGTAGAGACTCTTCGTGTCAACCAGGACAAGGTTGATGGCTTGAGGCTGCAGGGATCCGTGGTCCGACGAGGCGAGACCTTCGACCAAGGTGAGGTCCGCTCCGACGCACTCGACCAAGCGGAGTTGCTCGCGCTAACGCAAAGGCATTTCCCACGTTCGACCCTTCCGGCCTCGTCTCCCGCAAGGGCCCCAGGCGACGCGGCACCTCTCGTGGAGCGCTCGGTAGAGAGGACTGACGACGACGGAGTGGCCTGGCGGTTGGTCACTTTCTTTTGGCCAGGTCCGGCGTCTGCGCCGGTCGCCTATGTCCTCCTGGGAAACGACACCGTTCGTGCCATCATGGACTTCCCGCGACCCACAAGAAGGGGGGACCTGTCTCGCGTCCTTCGGTTTGGCCCCGAGGGTGCATTGGACGGCATGGCTATTCTCACACGGTTGGACGAGTTCCGGGACGGGCTGTTGCATGGAACCATCGGGGCCATGCCGGAAGCAACTACGCCGTTCTTAGTTGCGGCCTGCAGATCTCTCGTGGCGTTGGCGGCACCGTCGCCGCTGCATGCTCAAGAGGAAGAGTGTGTGGACTACGAAGTAGACGTGATGTTTGCAATGGCTGCTTTCGTCGCCGCTGAAGGAGCAGCCCTCGCGGCCTGCCTTCCCTGGGGACCAGTCCTCCCAGTCCCATGCATTGCAGCACTTGGGGCTCTTTCCACCGCTGCGGCCTACTTGAGTTGGGTCACATACCAGTATGGATCCTGCTTGGCGGGCCAAGGAACGCCACCCTCCGGCTCAGGACCCGATCTGCGTGCCGGCGATACCCAGCCGATCGATGACGGCTGCTTCTACATTGACTGGGAGATCTCGTACGATGGCGGACAGACC
Source organism: uncultured bacterium (assembly GCA_965651045.1). Lineage (GTDB taxonomy): Bacteria > Gemmatimonadota > Gemmatimonadetes > Longimicrobiales > Gaopeijiaceae > Gaopeijia. The sequence goes on along the minus strand of CBFGQV010000214.1, from coordinate 2,144 downwards.
TGGCAGTTCTATCAGCGACAGATCATCTGTTGAAGACTGGGCGCCCCGAGCGGATGAGATCGTGGGCAGACTCGAAGAAATGGAATCACGGCTGATTCGCTGGATCGTCGGAATGGCTATGGCGGCCGCCGTAGTCCTGGGGGTGCTTCTTGGAACGCTGTTGGGCCATCTTCCCCTGTTTGCTCCACCGGCCACAATCATCGTATTCGGCCTGTTGATCAATATCGCGTACCCGCGCGGAGGGCGAGAGCGATCGCGTCGCAGATTCAGTCTTCGGGCGCCCGGTTCATGAGTTGGCACGTGGTTCGGCTCGTGGCCGCGATGGAGCGGGCAACGGAGGCGCAGGGGCGCGACGATCGTTTCGGGCGGTGAAGCACCGTCGTCATTGACGGCGCTGGACCTGCGGGCGTAGGCTGGAAGCAGGCCCCTCTCGCCCCGGGTGCGGCATGAGCGAAGGCGACCCAACGCTGGTGACGCGGCTGCTCCGCGACGCCCGCGCCGGTGACGGCGCGGCCTTGGATCGCGCCCTGCCGCTCGTGTACGACGAGCTGCGGCGCATCGCCGCGCGACTGCGGCGGGGGAGCGACGGCGCGGAGACGCTCAACACGACCGCGCTCGTGCACGAGGCGTACGTGAAGCTCGCGGGGGTGGGGGCGGCCACAGGCAACTTCCGTGACCGCGCGCACTTCCTCGCGGTGGCGGCGACCGCCATGCGCCACATTCTGATCGACCACGCCCGCGCGCGGGCCGCGGCCAAGCGCGGAGGGGGCGCCCGCCCGGTCGACCTCGCCGAACTCGAGGCGGTGCTGGCCGGTGACACAGGCTTCACCGACACCAAGGCCGACGCGCTCGTCGCGCTCGACGCCGCCCTCGACCGCCTCGCCGAGCGCTCCGAGCGGCAGATGCGCATCGTCGAGTGCCGCTTCTTCGCCGGCATGTCGATTCCCGAGACGGCCGAGGCGCTCCGGCTCTCACCCGCGACCGTGAAGCGCGGCTGGACGATGGCCCAGTCGTGGCTGTACCGCGAGTTGGCGGGGGCGGGCGGCGCCGAATGAGCGCGTCCGATCGGCCCGACCCCGACGGGCCCTCGGTCGAGCGGCTCGAGGCACTTCTCGAGCGGGCGCTCGAACTCTCGGCCGACGCCCGCGCGGCGCTCGTCGCCCAGGCGCAGGCCGACGACCCCGGACTCGGTGCCGAGCTGGCCTCGCTCGTCGCGCACGCGGAGCCCGCCGAGCGCTTCTTCGGCACCCTCACCGCCGCGACGCGCGACGCCACCCTCAATCTCGAGCTGCCGACCGATGCGCGGCCGCCCGTCTCGGGACCCGAGGACCGCTTCCGCATCGATGGAGAACTCGGCCACGGGGGCATGGGAGTCGTCTACCGGGCCTGGGACCGCCAGCTCGAACGGTGGGTCGCGCTCAAGTTCCTGCCCCATCGCTGGAGGGCCGACCCCGAGGCCGAGGCGCGGTTTCTCGCCGAGGCGCGCGCAGCCGCCGGGCTCGACCACCCGAACGTGTGCACGCTGCTCGAGATCGGCGAGTGGGGCGACGGACGGCCGTTCCTGGCCATGCCGTGCTACGAGGGCGAGACCCTTCAGGCGCGCATGGCGCGCGGTCGGCTGCCGACGGCCGAGGCGGTGCGCATCGGGGCCGGTGTCGCGCGCGGCCTCGCGGCGGCCCACCGGGCGGGCCTCGTGCACGGCGACGTGAAGCCGGGCAACGTGATGCTCACCACGGACGGGGGCGTGAAGCTGCTGGACTTCGGCATCGCGCGCGCGGCCGATCGGGCGACACGCGGCGGCCTCCGCGCCGGCACGGAGCCGTACATGGCGCCGGAGCAACGTCGGGGCGTTCGTGTGGATGCCCGCGCCGATCTCTGGGCGCTCGGGGTCGTGCTCCACGAGATGCTCGCCGGCGAGCGACCGCGCGATGGGGGCACGGGTGGCGAAGGCTGGCCACCGGGGTCGGGCCGCTTGCGGCGCCTCACGGACCGCCTCCTGGCAGCGGATCCCGACGCACGGCCCGACACCGCCGACGAGGTCGCGGCCACCCTGGAAAGCCTCGCCCGTCCTCCCGCGCGAGCTCCGTTCCTGGCCGCGGCAGCGGTCGTGCTCGTGGCGCTCGGCGGCTGGGGCGTGGCGCAGC
>CBFGQV010000213.1:0-5400 GCA_965651045.1 uncultured bacterium | reverse complement strand
GCCTCCGGGGTCTCGGCCGCGTCGGCCTGCTCGAGGTGGTCCGCAGCCGAACGCGTGAACTCGTCCTCGCGAGTGCGCTCACCCTGCTCGAGAACCTCGCCGCCCGCGCTGGGCATCGGTTGATTGGTCGCCGTACCCCCACCACCCCCAGCGGCGCACCCTCCGGCCGCGAGGGCCAGCGTCGCCGACAGAACGAGCCCGAAACGGAGCTTCATCCGAGATTCCTCCTTGGTGCCAAACTTTCGTGGACAGTCGAATAACTTAGACCGCCGGTCTTTCAGGGTCAAACTACACCCTCGACCTCGATCCGTGCCTGCGCGAGGCGCTCGAGCACCCGCGCCCTACCCTGTGCGTGCAGGATCCGCGCCAGATCGGGTCCCGCCTCCTCGCCGGTGGTCGCCAGACGCACCGGATGGAAGAGCGCAGGCCCCTTCGCGCCCGCGTCCTTCCCCCCCTGCCGCACCGCCGCGTCGATCGCCGCCGGCTCCCACGCTTCGAGCGCCACCAGGCGCCCTTCCACCGCTTCGAGCACGGCCGCGGACGAGGGGTGATCCGCGAGCTGCCGGCGCCCCTGGGCGACGTGCGAATCCCCCGGAAACACGAGCTCCATGAACCCCACCACGTCGCCGAACGCCGCGATGCGCGTCCGGAGCGCCTCGACCACCGAGCGGAGCGTCGACTCGTCGAGCCCGTACCGGCGCAGGTCCATGTACGGCCGAACCCCCTCGATGATGTCATCGAGCGGTCGCGTGGCCAGATGCTGCGACGCGACCCAGCGAAGCTTCTCGGGGTCGTAGGCGGTGTCGCTGGCCCCCACGCGCTCGAGCGAGATGCGCTCCGCCAGCTCGTCGGGGGTGAAGATCTCGCCGCCGCCGGGGTCCGACCAGCCGAGCAGCGAGAGATAGTTCACGAGCGCTTCCGGGGGATACCCCTGCTCGCGGTAGCTCGCCACCGAGATCGCGCCCGCGCGCTTCGACAGCTTGCCCCCGGCGGGGTCCAGGACGGTGGGCAGGTGCGCGAAGACGGGCCGGGTCGCCCCGAGCGCGTCGAAGAGCAGCGCCTGCTTGGGCGTGTTCGAGAGGTGCCCCGCCCCGCGGATCACATGGCTGATGCGCATCTCCACGTCGTCCACCACGACGGCGAAGTTGTAGGTCACGCGCCCATCACGGCGCCGGAGCACGAAATCGTCGATCTCGCTCGCTTGGACGGTGATCGCACCCCGCACGGCGTCGTGGGCGGTGACCTCGCCGGTGTCCGGCGCCCGGAAGCGCACCACGTGCGCGTCGCCAGCGGCGGCGCGGCGCTCGGCCTCGTCCGGCGCCAGGGCGCGGCAGGTGCCGGGGTAGCGCGCCCACCCGCCCTCGTCACCCACGCCCTCGTCGCAGAAACAGCGGAAGGCGGCGCCGGCCTCGAGCAGCCGCCCGACCGCCGCCTCGTAGTGCGCACCGCGCTCCGACTGCCGGTACGGCTCGTAGGGCCCCCCGACGTCGGGACCCTCGTTCCAGACGGCGCCGAGCCAGCGCAGGTCGTGCATGAGCGCCTCTTCCGACCCTTCGACGTTGCGCTCGGTGTCGGTGTCTTCGAGGCGGAGCACGAATCGGCCGCCGTGCCGCCTCGCGAAGAGCCAGTTGAAGACGGCCACGCGGACGTTGCCGAGGTGCAGGAGGCCGGTCGGGCTGGGCGCGAAACGTGTGCGTACGGTCATCGGGACGATCCGAGGTAGGTGAGGACGCGCGCCGCGAGCACGTCGCTGAAGCCGGGCACGCGGGCGATCTCGTCGGCCGAGGCCTCACGCACCCCGCGCACGGAGCCGAAGCGCGTGAGGAGCGCCTGCTGCCGCCGCGGGCCGATGCCCGGTATGTCGCCGAGGTCGCTCCGGATCGTGCGCCGAGAGCGGAGCTTGCGGTTGTAGCCGACGGCGAAGCGATGGGCCTCGTTGCGGAGCCGCTGAAGCAGGTGCAGGGCCCGGTCGCGCCGGTCGAGGCGAACCGCGTCGCTCCGGCCCGGCACGAAGACCTCTTCCTCGCGCTTGGCGAGGGCGATCAGGTGCACATCGTCGAGCTCCAGGGCCTCGAGCGCCTGCCGCGCCGCGCCGAGCTGACCCTTGCCGCCGTCGATCACGGCGAGCTCCGGCAGGGGCCGCCCTTCGTCCAGGCGTCGGCGAAAGTAGCGGGTCACGGCCTCGTGCATCGAGCGGTAGTCGTCGTTGCCCCATTCGCCCTTGATCTTCATGTGCCGGTACTCGGCCTTGCGGGGCTCGGCGTTCTCGAAAACGACGGCGCTCGCCACGGTCTCCGAGCCCTGGGTGTGCGACACGTCGAAGCAGACGATCAGCCGCGGTACGACCTTGAGGTCGAGACGGTCCTGCAGCTCGAAGAGCGTCTCGTCGGCTCGGTCGAGGCCCGCGTCGGCGCCGCCACCCTCGGCGACCCGGTCTTCGAGCGCGTGGCGGGCGTTGGTGGCGGCGAGCTCGACCAGCCTGCGCTTCTCGCCCCGCACGGGTACGCGCAGTTCGACCTTCCGGCCCGCACGCTCCGTGAGCACCTCGGCCAGCACCTCGCGGTCGTCGAAGCCGACCGGCAGCAGCACCTCGTGCGGCAGGTCCCTGGTGCCGAGCGCGCCGCGGCCCAGATAGTACCGGGTGGCGAAGGCCTGCAGCAGCTCGCCCTCGGCCTCCTGGTCGCCGACCTCCTGGAAGCGCAGCGTGTCGCGCCCGAGCAGCAGCCCCCGGCGCACGCGCAGCACCGCCGCGACCGCGAGCTCGCCGTCTCGCGCCAGCCCGATCACGTCGTGGTCGCCTCCACCCACGCGGTGGACGCGCTGTTCGCGCGCGAGCTGGTCGAGGCCCTGCATGACGTCGCGCAGGCGCCCGGCCCGTTCGAAGTCCAGCGCGTCGGCCGAGGCCCGCATGCGGGCCTCGACGTCGCGCCGGAGCGCCTCGGTGTCGCCCTCGAGTATGCGCACGATCTCGTCGATCATCGCGCGGTAGTCCTCTTCGGTCTGAAGCCCGACGCAGGGCGCCTTGCAGAGTCCGAGGTGGTAGTCGAGGCAGGGGCGGTCCGGCGCCTCGCGCGGCAGGTCGTAGCGGCACGAGCGCACCGTGTAGAGCCGCTTCACCACGTGCAGCGCGGCGCGCAGGTTCCCGACCGAGGTGTAGGGACCGAAATAGCGCGCGCCGTCGTCCTTCACCTGCCGCGTGACCCAAACTCGCGGAAACGGTTCCTGCACCGTCACTTTGATGTACGGGTAGCGCTTGTCGTCACGGAGCTGGAGGTTGAAGCGTGGCCGGTGCTCCTTGATCAGGTTCGCTTCGAGAATCAGCGCTTCGGCCTCGGACCCGACGACGAGCGTCTCGACCGACCGCACGCGGCGCGCCAGCTCACGGGTCTTGAGCGACTGCGACGGGTCATCGCGAAAGTAGCTCCGCACGCGCACGCGCAGGTTCTTGGCCTTGCCCACATAGAGGATCTCGCCGTCGCCGTCCCGGAAGAGGTAGACGCCGGGGCGACGCGTCAGCGCGTCGAGCTGGTCCTGGAGCGTGGGGTCCATGCTCATACCGAGGGGCGACGCCGGAGCGTCAGCGGCCGGGTTGCGTCCTGCGAAGTGCACCGAGGCCCCGGCCCGGGCCGAGCACCCTCGCCGCGGCGAGGTATGCTACCCCGAACGCGAGCGCCGTTCCCGCGGCGGCCGCCACGCCCTCGAGCGCGCCGGGCGCCGCCGAACGGAGCACGTCTTCGACCCATCGGCGCTCGGCCAACGCCACCCCCGAAGCCAGCATCGCGGCGACGAAGAGCCCGGCGGTGTGGCGTGTGCGCGGGCCGTGGCCGGGCAGCCGCCGGGCGAGGTGGCGTCGGAGGAGCGCGTACTCGACCCACGCGCCGACCGAGGCTCCGAGCGCGAGGCCCGCCGCGCCGTACCGGAGATCCCCCACCCCGAATCGGTCGAGCGGAAACATGAGCGGCACGCCGACGGCCAGCGACACCAGGACGCGTACCACGGCCACCCGCGCCGGGGTGCCGGTGTCCCGGAGCGCGAAGAACGCCGACGAAAGCGTGCGCGAGCGGCCTGACGCGAGGAGTCCGAGAGCGTACGCGGCCAACACCACCGCGACCGCACGCGTGTCGGCCGAGCCGAAGGTGCCCCGCTCGAAGAGCGCCTCGACCAGCACTTCGCCGAAGACCAGGTAGGCCGCGAGCGAGGGCACAAGGAAGAACCCGGCCCGCTCGAGCGCGCGCCGCACGCGATCCGCCAACTCGTCGGGGTTCGCGCGATGGCGGCGCGAGAGTTCGGGCAGCTCTGCCGCGGCGACGGCCATGCCGAAGAGCGAGATCGGCAGCACGTAGAGCGTCTGCGCCCGCCCGAGCGTGGTCACGGCGCCCATCGCGAGCAGCGCGGCCAGAATGCCGTCGAGCAGCGCCGACAGGTTCACGACGCCGCGCGCGGCGACGACCGGCACCAGGTTCCGGATCGCCTCGCGCACCCCTTCGACGCGCGTGCTGAACGAGAGCCGGAAGTGGCGAAGCACGCCGGCCACGAACGGAAGCTGGAAGCCGACGACCATCACCGACCCCGCGAGCGCACCCCACGCGAGCGCCAGCACCAGGTCGCCGTGGCGCCCGAGCGCGGCGTATCCGAGCCCCGTGCCCGCGGCGACTCCCGCGCCGACGATGCCCGCGTTCCAGAGCACCGGGGCTACGTACGACACGAAGAAGCGGCGGTGCGTGTTGAGCACGCCGAGCGCCCACGCGCCCACGACGAGCGTCGCGACCATCGGCAGCATGATCCGAATGACCGTGACGAGCAGCGTCTGGTAGTCCGGGGGGATTTCCGGATAGACGAGCGGCACCAGCCAGGGCGCGAGCAGCATGCCCACGAGCGCCAGGCCGTACGCGGCCACCGCCAGCAGCCCGAGCGCCGCGCCGGCGAAGCGTCCGGCGGCCTCGTGGCGCTCTTCGCCGACGAGCCCCGCGTAGACCGGAATGAACGACGCGCTCAGCGTACCCTCGCCGAGCAGGTTCTGAATGACGTTCGGAGTGCGGAGCCCGAGGCTCCAGACGTCGGTGGCGCGGCTGGTTCCGAGGTAGTACGCGACCACCGCGTCGCGCACGAAGCCCGAGATGCGGCTCAGAAAAATGCCCGCGCCCACCCACCAGGCGGCGCGGGCCGAACCGGACGTGGCCGAGGCCGGGGGCTCCGGCCCGTCAGGCCGGGGCGTCGTCGTCTTCACCGGGTGGCAGGGCCTCGGTGGGCGGCGGCTCCGTGCCGGATCGCTCGGCGAGCAGCTTGTGCAGAAACTGGCTCTCTTCGTCGAGGCGATGGATTTCGCTGGCGAGTCGCTCGACCTCACCTTCGAGAAACGCCATGCGCTCCTGGTCGAGCGCCTCGCCCCCGAGCTCGCGC
>CBFGQV010000212.1:0-5408 GCA_965651045.1 uncultured bacterium | reverse complement strand
CGGACGTCGCGTGGGTGACCGACGTGTTCCCGGCGCGCGAGGCTCCGATCGAGGGGGTCGACGGGCGGTTGGTCGCGTCGGCCGTGACGGGCGCGGGCGGCGAGGTGCGCTACCACGCGTCGCTCGACGGACTCGCCGACGCGGTCGCCGGGACCGTCGTCGAAGGCGACGTGGTCGTTACGATGGGCGCGGGGTCGATCGAACGCATCGGGCGCGAGCTGCTCGACGCCCTGGGGGCGGTGGCGCATGTCTGAGCGCACGCGCGCGACGCGCAAGGCCTCGAAGGCCTCGATAGCCCCCAAGGCGCCGAGGCGCCCGTTCTGGACGCCCGCACTGGCACGCGGAGCGGTGCGCGCGGGTGCCGTCCTCGCCGTCACGGCCCTCGTGCTGGCCGGAGGCCGCAAGCTCTCCGCCGCCGTTGCCGACGCCGCGCTCTTCGAGGTCGACGCCTTCGAACTCGAGGGCGCACGCTTCATCACGCTCGATGAAGCGATCGCGGCCGCGGGTGTGTCCGAGGGCGCGAGCGTGTGGGACGACGCGCTCGCCTGGGAGATGGCGCTGGCCGCGCACCCGCTGGTGCGGAGCGCCGACGTACGCCGCCGGCTGCCGAGCACGCTCGTCTTCGTCGTCGAGGAAGAGGAACCGGTCGCGCTGGTGCCGACCCCGGTGCTGGAGCCCGTGGACCGCGACGGACGCTTCCTGCCCCTCGATCCGGCGCTCCACCGACTGGACCTGCCGGTCGTGCGGCCGCGCCTTCCGGCGGGCGGCGAGGCGCGTCCGACGCGTGCCAGCATCGCGCCGCTGACCCGGGCGCTCGAGCGGCTGCGCGCGGATCCCCAGTTCTTCGGAAAGGTCTCGGAGGTGAGCCTGGCGGCCGACGGCCACCTGCAGGTGCGGTGGGGTGCCGACCCCGAGGTGGTGTTCCGCTTCGACCCGGTGTTCGATCCCGCGCGGGTGCGCGACGGGGTGGAGGTGCTGGCCCACGCGCTCACGTCGGCACCGGACCGGCGCCTGCGCGAGATCGACCTGAGGTTTGCGGACCAGGTGGTGGTCCGATGACGACACGACGGACGGTGAGAGCATGCGCGCAAACCTGATCGCCGGCCTGGACATCGGCACGACCAAGACCTGCGCCGTGATCGGCGAGCTGACGGGCGAGCAACGCCGCCAGCCGGGGCTGAGAATCCTCGGCGTCGGGCAGGCGCGCACCGGGGGCATGCGCGGCGAGCGCGTGACGCATCTAGAAGAGACGACCGAGTCGATCCGCACGGCCATGAAGGAGGCCGAGCTCATGGCCGGCGTGACCGTGGACCGCGTCTACGCAGGGCTCTCGGGTGAGCACGTCGAGGCCTGGCACTCGATGGGCGTGGTCGCGGTGTCCGACGAAGAGATCGCGCCGGGCGACCTCACGCGGGTGCACGAGGTCGCGCGGGCCGTCGCGCTGGGCCCGGACCGCGAGATGATCCACGCGATTCCGGTCGACTACATCGTCGACCACCAGTCGGGCATCAAGGACCCGGTGGGCATGGCAGGCACGCGGCTCGAGTCGGAGGTCTACCTGGTGACCTGCTCGGCGACGGCGGCCGGCAACATTCGCAAGGCCGTCTCGCGCGCCGGGTATGCCGTGCAGGAGCTGGTGCTCGAGCCGCTCGCGACCGCCAGGGCGGTGCTCACGGAAGACGAGAAGGAAGTGGGCGCCGCGATGGTCGAGGTCGGCGCGAGCACGACCGACATCGCGGTCTACTACGACGGCAAGATTCGGCACGTCGCGGTGCTGCCCATGGGTGGGACCACCGTGACGACCGACCTCGTGAAGGGGCTCTCGCTTCCCTTCGCCGAGGCGCAGCGGGCGAAGGAGTTCCACGGCGCCGCCTCCGCGCAGTTCGTCGATCCGCAGGAGACGGTCGAGGTGCCGGGCACCGCGCCCGGCCAGACGCGCCTGGTCGCGCGCGAACTCATCGCGCACATCGCCGAACAGCGCCTCGACGAGCTCTTCGGCATGGTGCGGCGAGAGCTGGAGCGGGGCGGCCACCACGAGCGCCTCGGCGCCGGCATCGTCCTCACTGGCGGATCGGCTGCGATGCCGGGCCTGGTCGAGCTCGCGCAGCAGGTGTTCGCCGCGCCGGTGCGCCTCGGTGTGCCGGCAGAAGGACTCAGCGGGCTGGCCGATAAGGTGGCCCGCCCCCGTTTCGCCACGGCCGCCGGACTTGCGCTCTGGGGCACGGAACGTTACGCCGAGACGGGCGAGGGAGCTTCGACGCTCGCGTCGGGCGTTCTTTCCCGGGTCGCGGCGTGGATCAAGGAGTTCTTCTGATGCAGCGATCCGTCAGGGCTCCGCCACGCGCGGAACGGAACGAGTCCGACCCCGGTGCCACCAACCTCGAACACCCCACGCACGCAGGAGCACAACCATGATGATCTTCGAATTCGAAGAGACCCCGGCCCAGAACGCCCGCATGAAGGTCGTCGGCGTGGGCGGTGCAGGCGGCAACGCCGTGAACCGCATGATCGACGAAGAGCTCGAGGGCGTCGAGTTCATCTCGATGAACACCGACGCGCAGGCCCTCAAGGGCTCGCGCGCCCAGATCACGATGCAGATCGGCAAGAAGCTCACGCGAGGCCTCGGCGCGGGGGCACGCCCGGAGATCGGCCGTCAGGCGGTGAACGAGAGCGAGGAGGAGATCCGTCGAGCCCTCGAGGGCGCCGATCTCGTGTTCATCACGGCCGGCATGGGCGGCGGCACCGGCACGGGCGCCGCGCCGCTCGTGGGTGAGATCGCACGCGAGATGGGGGCCCTCACCATCGGCGTCGTGACGAAGCCCTTCGCCTTCGAGGGCAAGAAGCGGCTGCGCCAGGCCGAGCAGGGGCTCGCCGAGCTCCGCCGCACCGTCGACACCACGATCCTCGTGCCGAACGACCGGCTGCTGGCCGTCGTTCCGAAGGGTACCACCTTCAAGGACGCCCTCAAGAAGGCCGACGAGGTCCTGCTTCACGCGACCCAGGGGATCAGCGACCTGATTCGCGTGAGCGGCGAGGTCAACGTCGACTTCGCGGACGTACGCACGATCATGTCCTGCCGCGGACCGGCGCTGATGGGCTCCGGATTCGGCGAGGGCGAGAACCGCGCTCAGGAGGCCGCGCAGGAGGCGATTTCGTCGCCGCTGCTCGACGATGTCTCGATTCGCGGAGCCCAGGGCGTGCTGATCAACATCACGGGCGGCATGGATCTCGCCATTGACGAGGTCACCCAGATCAGCACTATCATTCAGGAAGAGGCCGGGGACGAGGCCGAGATCATCTTCGGCGCCGTCCACGACCCCGAGTTGGAAGGGCAGGTGCGGGTCACCGTCATCGCGACCGGGTTCGATACCGAAGAGGAGCGTGACGTGATCCGCCACGACTTTCGGCGACCGGCGCCCACGCCGGTGAAGCCGGTGCAGCCCCGCGGCCAGGTCCGGGAAGAGCCCGGCATCCAGCCGCAGAGGCAGCGCCAGGTCGCGGTGGGTGGGGGTGGCTCCGTTCCGGCGGCGCCGCTGGCGCCGGTGAGCCGCATGCCGGCCCGTCCGGTCTCGCAGGCCGAGATCGGCGAGCTCGACATACCGACCTTCATTCGTCGGCAGATGGACTGAAACGGGCGGTCCGGGGGTGCGCCTCGGGAGCCCGCTCCTGAACCGCGCACCCCCGACACCCGGACACGACATGCCTCGCACCTCGCACGATCGGCGGCATATTGCGGCACTCGGGCTCGCCGCCCTCCTCGTCGCCTGCGAAGCCACCCCCGATGTCGGCACCCTCGACGTGGTCGAGGCGCGCCCGGTCGAGTGGATCGACATTCGGCAGCTTGGAAGCGGCCAGACCTTCGGTGAAGTGTTGGAAGAGGTGCTCGACCATGCCGAACAGCAGGCGCTCCTGCTGGCGTTCCGCGAGCAGGCGAGCCCCAGACGCATGAAGGTCGGCACGGAGATCACCTTCCGCTACGGGCAGGACGACCGGCTGCGGGGCGTGGACGTGGCGCTGAACGCCGACGAGACCGTGCGCATGACACGGGCCCCCTTCGGGTGGGCGTCGTCGGTCGTCGAGACGCCGGTCTTCACCGACACGCTGCTCGTGGTCGGCTCGATCGAGGGGTCGCTCTGGACCTCGCTGATCTCGAATCGCTTTCTGGACGACGTGCCCTACAACGACCGGGGCATTCTGGTCGACCACCTCGACAAGGTCTTCCAGTGGCAGCTCGACTTCTCGCGCCAGATCCAGCCGGGTGACGCGTACCGGGTCGCGTTCGAGCGGCAGGTGCGGCCGGACGGCACCATGCGCTCGGGCCACATCATCGCCGCCGAGTTCGTGAACCTCGGCACGCCCTATCACGCCGTCTGGTTCGATCCGAACGGCGACGGCAAGGGGTCGTACTACGACCTCGAGGGCATGTCGGTGCGGCGGGCCTTCCTCGCCAAGCCGCTCGAGTTCCGGCGCATTTCCTCGCGCTTCACGAACGCGCGCTTCCACCCCGTGCTCAACCGGTGGCGCGCGCATCGCGGAGTCGACTACGCCGCCGACGCGGGCACGCCGATCATGGCCACCGCCGACGGCGTGGTGCAGCACCGGGGCGGGCTCGGCGGCCTCGGGAACGCCGTCGTGATCCGGCACGCGAACGGCTTCACGACGCGCTACGGGCACATGAGCCGGTTCGCGTCGGACGTGACGTTGGGCTCTCGGGTCCGCCAGGGCGACGTCATCGGCTTCGTGGGCTCGACCGGGCTCGCGACCGGTCCCCACCTGCACTACGAAATGCTCCGGAACGGCACGCACGTCGACCCGCTCGCGGTCGAGTTGCCCTCGGGCGATCCCGTGCCCACGGACGACATGGCGCGGTGGAATGCCGAGCGCACGGCCCGCCTGGCGATGATCGAGCAGCTTCCGCTCCTCTCGGCGGGCATTCGTGTGGCCAGCGCGTCGTCCGGCGCCGCGACCGACGGCGACGGCACCGTCTCGCGGGGCTCCGGCTCGGCCACCGACGACGTCGGGGCCGCCCAGCCTCGGGAACCGGGGCGTTGAGGGTCCGCCGGGCCGGGTGTTAGGCGCAGGTTTGCCGGCGCTCCTCGCGTCGGCGCTGCTCGCAGGATTCGCCTTCTGGGTCTACCGACGCCGCGAGCTGCCGGTGTCCGGTCGCACGGCGCTCGCCGCGCTTCGGGCCACCCTGTTGGTGCTCGTGGTCCTGATTCTTGCCGATCCCGCCCTTCCGGGCCGGGTGGAGATGCCCGGAGACGGCCGGTGGGTGGTGCTCGACGCCACCGCCTCGATGCGGCTCGTGCCCGGCGGGGCGGGTGACGAACCGCCCTACTCCGACGCCCTCGCCCGTGCGCGGGCCCTCTCGGCGGACGGTGCCCGCGTCCTCCTGCTCGGTGAGCCGC
>CBFGQV010000211.1:0-5409 GCA_965651045.1 uncultured bacterium | reverse complement strand
CTGCGCGATCTCTTCGGTCAGCAGGTCGTTGACGTGCCGCATCTCGGCGGCCACGCGCAGCAGCGCCTGGTTGAGGCCGAGCCCGGCCTCGACGCAGATCACCAGCAGGTCGAGCGCGTCGGGCAGCGCCTTGACGATCTCCTTTTGCCGACGGGCGATCCTCATGGAGAGAATGAACGAGGGCACGACCCAGCCGGCGGCCGCGCCCACCAGGGCGAGAAAGAGGACCATCGCCGGCGCAGCGTCGGCCAGCGTCGCGAGCATCGAGACCGTGACGAAGAGGCCGATCGCCGCAGCAACCCTCGCCCCCATGTAGACGGGGAGCGCCAGGGGATCACGGTATCCGGCGTGGATCAACCGTGCCCGGGCGCGCCCCCAGTCCTGCTGAGGTTGTACGAACCGCTCCCCGAGCAACCGCAGTACGTCCTGGAGATTGCTTTGGCGCCGCCGCCGCGCGTCGTCTTCCGAGGCGATGCCGTACAGCCCGAGTTCCGTCATTCGGGTACGCACCGCCCGGCTGTGGGCCGGCAGAAGCGCCAGGAGGCCGAAGACGATCAGGCCCGTGGCCAGGGCGACGCTGAGGGTGATGAGCCAGAGCATGTCAGGCCTCAGATATCGATGTTGATGATCGAGCGAATCCAGAGCACGCCCACGAGCTGCAACGTGAGCGCGAGCGCGAGCAGGAACAGCCCCGGAGGCGTGGTAAACAGCACCACGAGGTATCCAGGGTTCAGAAGGTGAATGGCCAGCGCGACCACCACCGGCAGAAGGCCCAGGATCCAACCCGATAGACGGCCCTGGGCGGTGTACACGCGGAGTTGCCTGCGAATGTAGAACCGCCCGCGGATCGTCTCCGCGAGGTTGTCGAGAATCTCTGCAAGGTTTCCGCCGACCTCGCGCTGAATGAGCAAGGCCGTGGCGAAGATGCGCACGTCGACGCTGTCGACGCGGTCGACCAGGTTGAGCAGGGCGTCGTCGAAGGGCAGTCCGAAGCGCTGCTCTTCGAAGGTCTGGCGGAACTCCTCGGCCACCGCCGCCGGCGCCTCTTCGGCGACCATGCGCATGCCCGACGAGATCGGGTGGCCCGCGCGAATCGCACGCGTGAGCAGGTCGATGGCCTCGGGCAGCTGCTCTTCGAAGGCGCGCAGCCGCTTCGTGCGCCGACGCGAGACCCAGAAGTACGGAAGCGCGGCGCCCGGGGCGCCCAACAGCGCTGCGAGCACCGGCGGCGCGCCGAGCAGAATGGCCGCCGCGACCGTGCCGAAGGCTGTGGCTACCGACATCACGAGGAACGTTTCGACGCTCAGGTCGAGTTTGGCCTGCTGCAACAGCAGCCTCAGGCCCGTGAGCTGGGGGAGCGCGCGCCCAAGGCTCGCCGCGAATCCACGGTCTTCCGTCGGATCCTTGATGATCTGCCGACCCTCGCCGACGGCGATGTTCTCGCCCACGACCTTGCCCAGCCGGCGGCGCGTCCGGCTCCGGCGCACCGAGTCGCGGAGCGCCTCCCACATGAGCGCGAGCGAGAGCGTGCCGAAGACCGCCGCGAGGAAGACCAGGACCGCGGGAAGCCAGGCGCCCATCGTCACCACCCCCCGCGCGAGCTGGCGCCGCCCTTCGAGGGGGCGCCGCCTTCGCCTTCGATGAACATGAGCCCCGGAAGCTCGATGCCGCGCGTCTTGAGAATCTCGGTGAAGCGCGGGCGAATGCCGGTGGGGCGGAAGCGCCCGAGTACCGTTCCATCTTCGGCGATGCCCTGGCGGTCGAAGACGAAGATGTCCTGCATGGTCACGACGTCGCCTTCCATGCCCACGATCTCGGAGATCGAGAGAACCTTCCGCGTGCCGTCGGGCAGACGACTCACCTGGATCACCACCTGAATCGCGTTGGCGATCTGCTGCCGCATGGCTTTCTCGGGCAGGTTCAGGTTGGCCATGGCGACCATCGTCTCGAGGCGTGCAAGCGCGTCTCTCGGCGAGTTGGCGTGGAGTGTCGTGAGCGACCCGTCGTGCCCGGTATTCATGGCCTGGAGCATGTCCACGGCCTCGGAGCCGCGCACCTCACCCAGAATGATGCGGTCGGGCCTCATGCGGAGCGCGTTGATGACCAGCGCGCGCTGGCTCACCTCGCCCCGCCCCTCGACGTTCGCCGGCCGCGTCTCGAGGCGCACCACGTGGGGCTGCCGGAGCTGGAGCTCGGCCGAGTCCTCGATGGTGACGATGCGCTCGTCGACCGGAATGTGCGACGAGAGCACGTTGAGCAGGGTCGTCTTACCAGCACCCGTGCCGCCCGAGATGAGCACGTTCAGCCGGGCCTTCACCACCCCCTTGAGCAGCTGCAACATCGCCGGGCTGAAGGTCTCCTTGCCGAGCAGGTCCTCGTCCGAGAGTACGTCCTTCTTGAACCGGCGAATCGAGAGGTGCGGCCCGTCGATCGCGAGCGGGGGAATCACCGCATTCACGCGTGAGTTGTCGGGTAGCCTGGCGTCGACCATCGGCGACGAGTCGTCGATGCGGCGACCCACCGCCGACACGATGCGGTCGATGACCTGGAGCAGGTGGCGGTCGTCCTGAAACCGAATGTCGGTGCGGTAGAGCCGTCCGTTCTTCTCGACGAAGACGTCCTTGTAGGTGTTGACCAGAATGTCCGAGACCTCGGGGTCCTTCATGAGCGGTTCGAGCGGACCCAGGCCGAAGATCTCGTCCAGGATCTCCTGCGCGAGGCGGTCCCGCTCGCCCACGTTGAGCGCGAGGTTCTCCCACGAGATGAGCTCCTGAATGACCTGTCGAATCGCGCGCGACGCCTCGTCGCGACCCACGTTCTCGAGGTTGGCCAGGTTCAACCGGTCGAGCAGCTTCCGGTGAATGCGCCCCTTGATCTCGGGCATGTCGGCATGCCCGCTCCGGCGTGGGGTGTCGACCGCGCCGCCGCCACGTTCGCTCGGGCTGCGCGCGCCGTCCGGGTTCTCGGTCCAGGTATCCATCATCGGCCTCTCATCAGGCGGAGGATCTATCGCGGAAGGGCTTCAGGAGCGACGGCAGCAGGCCCGTCTTCTCCTTGTCTACGGCCTCGCCGCCGAGGTCCACGACCAGCCGGCGTCCGAGCCGGCTGAAATCTTTCGCGAAGCGCGAGCGCGCCGCCGACAGCACGGCGGGCTGCCCCAGGTTCACGCTCTGCACGACCGTCTCGGCGTCCCACTCGACCGTGGAGTACACGGGCTGTCCGAGCGCTTCCTCGACCTCGCGCCGCGAGACGCCGGTGCCGTCTCGGTACTGGTTCAACACGATCTTGGGGGGCGAATGACCGTTCGACGAAATCGGGCCGATCAGGTCCAGCACGCGCTTGAGGTTTCGGAGCGTAGGAAGCTCGGGTGTCGAGATGACGATCCTCTCGGAGGACTCGCGAAGCACCGTTTCGGAGATGTCCGTCAGGGCGGTTCCGGCATCGACGACCACGTAGTCGAAGTGCCGCTGGCAGAGCCGCACGAGCCCCATCACCTGCGCTGTGTCGGGCTGGGGCGCATCGCTCAACAGGCTCGGCGAGGCGAGCACGGACACGCCGCTTTCCGATTCCTCGAGAAACGACTCGAGCAGCTCGTCGTCGATGCGGTGGAAGTTCTGAATCACGTCGAGGTAGGAGTACCGTGGACGCACCCCCAACAGGAGAGGGGCCGTGCCGAGCGCCGGCGCGAGGTCCAGAAGCAGCACCGACTTGCTGGTAAGCTGCCTGAGTTGCGACGCGAAATTGACCGCCACGGTGCTCACGCCGGTGCCACCCTTCGCGCTGAACACCGAGATCAGGGTGCCCAGATCGCCGGCCACGTCGGCCCGGCCAGGCGCGAGCTTCCGACGCACGCGCGTGAAGGCGGTCGCGGTGTCCTCGTCGCCCAGAGGCCGAGGCAGGTACTCCGCCGCCCCCGAGCGCATGATATCCAGCAGCGCATCGGCCTCGAGGGCGGGGCCCGCGACGAGCACCGCGACGTCGGGAGCCTCCTGGCCGAGCGCTTTGAGCACCCGCGCTCCAGTGGTCGAGGTCTCCCCCAGGTCCAGAAAGACCACCTGCGGGCGAGCACCCAGGATCCGGGCGAGCGCTTCGCGGGGCAGTTCTTCGGCCGAGCTGGGTATGTCCAGCATCAGCCGCGCCTGCCCCTCGCCGCGCCGGATCAGCTCCGACACCTGGCGGCGGAAGTCTTCGTCGCGAGAGATGAGTACGCAGTCGAGCACGTCGGCGGCTCCCTTGGCTCTCGTCGAAGGTCAGCGGAGTCCGTTTCCGCCCGTCGTGGCACCACCGGACCGACCCATCGCGGGGCCGGTGGTGGTGTCGGGGCGGCTTCGGATCCAGTCGCCGATGTGGCCGTCCCAGTCCCACGCCTCGGGCATGCCGGTGGGCAGGGGCGGGGCGGGCAGGTTGTCGGCGTCCAGAATGTAGGGCGTGACGAGCACCAACAGCTCGGTCCGGTTCTCGCGAACGGCCTCGGAACGGAAGAAGTAGCCGAGCAGCGGTATGTCGCCCAGGAGCGGAATCTTGTCGACGTCCGAAAGCATCGAGTTGTCGAGCAGCCCGCCGATGGCCAGCGTCTGTCCCGCGCGCAGCTCGACATCGGTCTGGACCCGGCGCGCCAGAATGCTCGGTACCTGGAAGCCGCCGAAGGTGAGCCCGTTGGCGAAGTCGAGCGACGACACCTCGGGTTCGACCGAGAGCCGAATCGCCCCACTGTTGGTGATCTGCGGGGTGAAGTTCAGGCGAATGCCGTACTCCTTCCAGGTGATCGTAACCTGGCTCGACTGGCCACCCTGGATGGTTGGGAACGGGAACTCCCCGCCGGCCAGGAAACTCGCCGTCTGCCCCTCGATCGTCACGAGGTTGGGCTCGGCCAGGCTCCGGAACTCGCCCGTGTTCTTGAGCGCGCTGAGCATCGCTTCGAGGCCTGCGCCGTCGCCCGACACCATCAGGTTCACGACGCCGCCGGAGATGGTCTCGATCATGTGCTCGTCGTCCTGATCGAACGCGTGATCGACGCGCGCCGGGTTGATGATGCGGAGCAGGTCGGTGCCGAGCTGCTTCAGCACCGAGCGGCTGACCTCGGCGAACTCGACGTGCAGAAGAATCTGCTCGGGCGAGGGCGCCTGAATGTTGTCGACGATCGGCACGTTGAGCGTGTTCGCGACCTCGAGGGCCTTTCGCCGTACGGCCGGGTCCCGCACCTCGCCCGAGAGAATCACGGTCTGGCCCGTGGATTGGATCTCCAGGTCCGTGTCGGGGAAGAGCGTGGCCAGCTCGCGCCGGAGGGTCTCGATGTCGGCCGTCACCTGGATGGTGAAGATCCGAGGCGTACTCGACGCACCCCACAGCACGAGGCTCGTCGACCCGACACCGACGCCGTTGATGATCAACTGATTCGGCGGAATCAGC
>CBFGQV010000210.1:0-5440 GCA_965651045.1 uncultured bacterium | reverse complement strand
ATCTCGTCCGGGAACTGCCCGCTGAAGATGGCGTTCCTCGCGTACGGTGTCGCCGTCGGAAGAATCGAGTAGTGGAGCGACTCCTCGATCTCGAAGTAGGGCGCGAGAAGCGGGGCGATCACGCGCCACTGGTCGAGGCGCATGCAGTCGAGGACCACGAGAAAGACCGGGCGTTCGCCCAGAAGCGGCACGAGGTGGCGCCGGACCAGATCGACGGAAAGCGTCGGGCGCTCGCCCTCGCCCCGCATCCAACGCGGATAAGCCCTGGTCATCCAATGCCCGAAGTCGTGCCGAAGCTCCGACATCATCGACATGACGCTGTCGAGCAGTCCATCTTCGCCGGCCTGGCCGAGCCGAATGTGCCAATCGACGAGTTCGGCGAAGACCTCGGCGAAGTCCTCGGCGCTCCGGGCTTCCTGGCGCTTCATGGAGAGCCGCCCGAAGCGCGCCGCGAAGTCCTGCGCCACCTGCTGCTGACGGATCGTCGAGCCCTCGAGAATGCGCGTAACCACCGACAGGACCTGGCGCGGCGACGTCGGCTTCACCAGGTAATCGTCGACCCGCCGCCCGATGGCCTCCGTCATGGTCCGGTCTTCTTCGGACTTCGTGACCATCACGACCCGCGCGTGGGGGTCTTCGCGGCGCAACACCTCGAGCACCTCGAGGCCGCGGCGGCCGGGCATCTGCTCGTCGAGCAGTACGAGGTCGTAGGGATTCTCTCTCAGGAGCGTCAGCGCGTCGTCGCCGTTGGCGATCGCGTCGACGTGATAGCCGCGCGCCTGCAGGAAGAGAACGTGGGGCCGGAGAAGGTCCACCTCGTCGTCGACCCACAGAATGCGCTTGCCGCCGGAACCGAGCTCAGTCATACGGGGAAGAAGAGGAGTGTGGGTCGGACCGCCTTGCGCGGCGCTCCGGCCGCCCCCCAAGGTAGGCGCGCCGGCACCTCGACGCGACCCGCCCCCCGCTCCCAGCCCCCGCTCCGATGCCACGATTCGCTCTCGGCCTGCTCGCAGGCGCGGCCCTCCTGGGCGCGCTCCGGTTCGCGTTCGCTCCGCTCTCGCATGCGACCCACTACCACGCGAACTGGGCGATCTTCGTGAACGGCGAACGACTCGATCTCTCCGCCGATCGTTTCATGGAAGAGGTCGCCGCCTGCCGTGCCGGCGGCGAAGGCATTCTGCCGCAGGAGCGCGTGCACATGCACGAGAACGACCACGACCTCGTGCACGTGCATCACGACGGTGCGACCTGGGGCGCGCTCATGGCCAACCTCGACATGTCGCTGGGCGACGAACACCTCTTCCTGGCCGACGGACGACGGCTTGCGGCCGACGACTCGACCCGGCTCGTCTTCGTACTGAATGGCCTGGCCGTGCCCTCGGTGCACAACCGTGTGGTGCGCTCCGGCGACCGGCTGCTGATCAGCTTCACCGACGACCCTGCGGCCGCCGAGCAGCAGGAATTCGCGCAGGTGCGTGACGACGCCGAGCGCTACAACGAGATGCAGGACCCGGCCTCCTGCGCCGGGCACGGCGAACTCTCGCCACTCGAACGGCTTCGCCTCGCCTTCTGGGGCTGACGACCTCCGTCGCTCAACGCCCGGGAATGTCCGTCTCCGGCGCCTCGGCGGGCATGCGCTCGAACCAGAGCGCCGGACGCTCCATCGGCGTCGGAGCGATCTGATTCATCGTCCACGCATCGAAGAGGCGTCCGTTCGCCATGACCAGCTCGATCGACTCGGTGTTGCGAATGTTCTCGAGGGGATTGGCGTCCAGCACCAGCAGGTCCGCCAGCTTGCCCACCTCGATCGAGCCCAGGTCGGCGTCGTAGCCGAGCGACACGGCCGGGTTGATCGTGGCCGAGCGAATCGCTTCGAGCTCGCTCATGCCGCCCTGCACGAACATCCAGATCTCCCAATGTGAAGCCAGGCCCTGAAGCTGCCCGTGCGCACCCGTGTTCGTTCGCACGCCGGCCTGATTGAGGCGGTTCACGTGCCGTGAGACCGCGATGTGATTGTAGTCCTCGTCGCCCGCCGCCATCGGACGGCGCCGGGAACGCGCGTCGATCGAGCCGCGCGGAGAAAAGCGGAGCAGCCGCTCGTTCTCCCACACGTTGGTATGCTCGTACCAGTAGTACTCGCCCGAGAGGCCGCCGTACGACACGCCGAGCGTAGGCGTGTACGCCACGTCGGTCGCGGCCCAGAGCTGCACGACGTCGTCGTAGAGGTTCGCCAGAGGCAGGTTGTGTTCGATCGTCGTGTGACCGTCGATCACCTGCGGCACGTTGAAGAAGAAGGTCGAACCACCCTCCGGCACGACGTTGATGCCCTCGGCCTCGGCAGCCTCGAGAATCCACTGACGCGCGTCTCGGCGACGCTGGTTGTACGACTTCACCGAGTGGGCGCCGGCCGCCTTCTGCCGGCGCACGTGCATCAGCGCGTCGTCGTAGCCGTTCACCTGCGACTTGAACGAAGTCTCGGCGCCGTAGAGAATCGTGCCCGTCGAGAAGAGTCTCGGTCCGACCTTGAGGCCGGCACGGAGCATCTCGGCGTCGGTGAACACCCCCTCGGTATCGTTCGACGGGTCGTGCGCCGTGGTCACACCGAACGCGAGGTTCACGTAGAACGGCTGATCGGCCTCCGCCGGCAGCCCCGACCCGGCGCTGCCGATGTGCGCGTGCGCGTCGATGATGCCCGGCATGAGGGTCTTGCCAGCCGCGTCGACCACGTGCGCGCCCGCCGGCACGTCGACGTCGTCGCTCGGGCCGACCGCCACGATGCGGTTGCCCTCGACCACGACCGTGCCGTTCTGGATCACCCCGCCCGTCGCCCCGTGCGCCGACGGGTCGTCCGACGCGGTGATCACGCGGCCGCCCACGAACGCCACGACCCCGTCGGGGCGGGCCGAGGCCTGCGTGAACGAGATGTCGACCCCCTCGGTCTCGGGCTCGGCGGGCTCGGGGGCCGCGCCGTCCAGGAACGCGAAGGTCTCGTCGAGCGGTCGGGTGAAGTACTCGGGCCCCGTGGTCCAGTGGACGGACCGCGAATCCCCCGACCAATGCAGGTTCGCGCCGGCCTCGGACGACACGCGGGCGACCGGGAACGAGCGCGTGCCCGCTGAAACCGTGAGGGGCCGGCCGCTCTTCGGCAGGCGCGCCACGTACACGCGCCAGCCTTCGATGAAGGCCACCCACTCGCCGTCGGGCGAGACCGCGAGGTCGGTCACGTCGCTGCCCGACACGTGCGTGCGCAGGTCTCCGCCGGTGCGGTCGACGCTCTGGAGCGCCGGGCCGCCGTTGGCGAAACCCTGGAAGTAGAGGCGCTCGCCGTCGGGCGAAAACCGGTAGCCGCTGCCGCCATCGCGGAGATGCGCGGGCTCGCCGCCGGCCGTCGCCACCGTGAAGACGCCCGTGTTCTCGGCGTGCGTGGGACCGCGGCGGCTGTCACCACCGACACTCCGGAAAAGCACGGTGCGGCCGTCGGGTGAGAAGGAAGGCTCGATGTAGTGTCCGGGGCGGTCGAAGAGCGCTCGGCCCTCGCCGCCCGCGACCGGAGCCACGCGCACACGTCCCTTGGTGGCGTCGTCCCAGCTCACATAGACGATCGAGCGCCCGTCAGGCGAGAAGGCGGGCCAGCCCTCGACGTCGTCGGCGGCGGTGAGGCGCCGCGGGGTGCCGCCGGGCATCTCCTTGACCCAGATGCGGCCGAGCGCCGAGTACGCGACGTGTCGCCCGTCGGGCGAGGTGGCGACCTGGCGCAGCATACGGACGCGGAACTCGTCCGGGTGCACGTCGACGGCGTGGCGCACGGTCGCGTGCACGCGTTGCTCGACCTCGGCGGTGAAGGGAATCGGCGACGCCTCGGCGGTGCGTACGTTCACGCGCCAGAGTCCACCCTGCGCCCAGACCACGAGCTCGTCGGAATCGCCGATCCAGTCGTAGCGCGTGTAGGGCCCGTGAATCGCCCAGGCTTCCTGCTGGTCGTGTTCGAGACCGTCCCACACGGGCCATTCCTCGCCCGTCTCGAGGTCCCGCACGAAGAGCACGGTGCTCTCGCGCACGCGTTTCAGGAACGCGAGCCGGCGTCCGTCGGCGTGCGGAACGGGGGTGATCGCCCCGCCGGGTCCGCCCGTGACCGTCTCCTGCTCGTGCGTGACGAGATTTCGCCGCCGCACCGCGTAGATGCCCGGGTTCGGGTCCTTGTTGTACTGGAAGAGCGGGCCCTGCGTGACGTCCTGGCTGTAGTAGATCCACTCGCCGTCGGGCGAGGGGAACGGCTCGCCCTGGTCCTGCTGCTCGTTCGGACGGTCGGTGACCTGGACGCCCGAGCCGCCCGTCCGGTGGTACATCCAGATCTCGCCCGCGCCGAGCGAGCGCGAGAACACGAAGTGCTTCCGCACGAAGAGATACTCGCCGTCGACGGACCACTGGGGCGAGTTCACGTCGCGCGTGCCCTCGTCCGTGACCTGTCGCGCGTCCGATCCGTCGAGCGCCACGGTCCAGACGTTGTTCAGCCCGTCGCGGTCGCTCACGAACGCGATGCGCGACCCGTCGGGCGAGAAGGCGGGCTGAATGTCGAAGGCCGGGCCCGAGGTGATGCGTGTGGCCGCGCCCCCACCCACCGGCAGCGTGTAGAGGTCGCCGAGCAGGTCGAAGACGAGGGTCGAGCCGTCGGGACTCACGTCGACGTTCATCCACGTACCCTCGTCGACCTCGAAGCGCACGGTCTCGGTGTCGCCCCACGTGTGGTCGACCGTCCACGCGGGCCGCTCGGCGTCCTGCGCGCCCACGCCGAACGGAATCAGAGCTGCGCATGCCGCCAGCGCCACGAAACGTGCACGATGCATCACGACCTCCTCGTCGTCGTTGTCCGTCGTTCCCCCGCGCGCGGATCGGACCCGCGAACCGTACACGCGAAGCGCGCACCGCGAGCGTGCCGATGAATCTTCCGCACGGGTCGCTACGTAGAAACCTTCGAATGGAAGGACCCAATGGTATCATCCGGCCCCGAGGACGCGCCATGTACGACGAATTCGAACGCTCGCTGAACAGCGACCGCCGCTCACGCTCGAAGGTGGGCACCTGGATTCTGTTGGGATTCGCGGGCTTCACGTGCATCGGCATCGCGGGCGCGGTCGCGGGCTTCTTCGCGGTCCGGAACGAGGTCGAGCGGGTCGTGGAGCGGGTCGAACGCATCGACGTTCGCGTCGACGGACGGGAGATCGAGCGGGCGCTCGAGCGCATCGACCGCCTCGAAGGTCTCGACAAGATCTCGGGCCTGGAGAACCTCGCCGTCGCGAACGCGCCCCTGGGAGAGGCGCTCCGCGCCATGGCGATGTACCGGAACGTCGAGCCCGAGCTGGCCGGCGACAACGCGCGCTCGAGCCGGCTCCGCATCAACGCCGGCGGCGGCGAGATCTTCATCGGCACGGGCGCACACGCC
>CBFGQV010000209.1:0-5456 GCA_965651045.1 uncultured bacterium | reverse complement strand
CGTAGACCAGCGGAACGGCGCACGCCACCGCGACCACGCCGGCCGCCGCCGCCAGCACCACGCTGTTCGTGGCGAGCCGGAGGAAGGAACCGTCGACCACGCCAGGGGCGGTCTGCCAGGCCCACGCCACGAGCTGCGCCACCGGCACGAGAAAGCCGATCGCGACCGGCAGCGCGCAGAAGGCCCACGCCGCGACGGCCGCGCCCCCGCCCAGCCGGTAGCGCGAGACCGTCGTCCGGGCCCCGCGCGCCTGGTAGCTCGCGCCGCCCCGCTGCCACCGCTCGACCAGCAGCACGAGCAGCACGAGCACCATGGCCGTGCCCGAGAGCCGGATCGCCGAGTCGAGGTCGCCGAGCGAGAACCAGGCGCGGAAGATGCCCGTCGTGAAGGTGGGTACGCCGTAGTACTTCACCGCGCCGTAGTCGTTCAGGACTTCCATGAGCACGAGCGCCGTACCCCCGGCCAGCGCGGGCCGGGCGAGCGGCAGGCCGATCCTCCAGAAGACCGAGAAAGGGCCGTGCCCGAGCAGCCGGGCGGCCTCGAGCACCGGCCCCGCGCGCTGTTCGAGAAAGGCGCGCGTGGGCAGGTACACGTACGGAAAGAGTACCAGCCCGAAGAGGACCGCCACGACCTCGATGCGCATGACGTTCCAGGCGAGGAACGCATCGGGGTTCCCGCTCCACGCCCTCACCAGGCGCTGGAGCGGGCCGGTCACGTCGGCGATGCCCGCGTAGACGTAGGCGGCCATGTAGGCCGGCACGCCGAGCGGCAGCACGAGCGCCCAGCGAAACACGCGTCGGCCCGGAAAGTCGCAGAGCGCGACGAGCCAGGCGGCTCCGCCCCCGACCACGAGCGCGATGGCGCCCGACACCACGAGCAGGAAGACCGTGTTGCCCACGTAGCTCGGCAGGAGCGTCGTGGCGACATGATGCCACGCGTCGCCCGCCGGGCCGAGCGCGCGCAGCGGAACCAGCAGGACGGGGGTGGCGAGCAGCGCCACCAGCCCGACCGCGACGGCCGTCCAGCCGCGCGAGAGCGACCGGACGGCCGAGGCGTGGAAGGTCAGCGCCATCCAGCCCGGTCGAAGACCCGGACGGCGGCGTCATTGTTCTCGCCGAGCACGGTGAGGTCGAGGGTGTCGGCCTGGAACTCGCCCCACCCCTGGAGCGTCGCGGACCACTGGACCCCCGGCCGCACCGGGTACTCCTGGTTGGCCGATGCAAAGAGCTGCTGCGCTTCCTCGCTCGTCAGGAACTCGAGCAGCCGGATCGCGTTCTCGCGGTTGGCCGCGTGGCGGGTCACTCCGGCGCCGCTCACGTTGACGTGCGTGCCGACCCCGTCCTGCGACGGAAAGAGAATGCCCACCTGCTCGGCCACGCGCTGGTCTTCGGGGTTGTCGGACTCGGCGAGCCGGGCCACGTAGTAGGTGTTCGCGACAGCCAGGTCGCCCTGGCCGGCGGCCACGGCCTTCACCTGATCGGTGTCTCCGCCGCTCGGATCGCGCGCCATGTTCCGCACCACGCCCTCGGCCCACGCGGCCGCGGCCTCTTCGCCGTGGTGGGCGATGATCGACGCCATGAGCGACTGGTTGTAGACGTTCTCGGACGAGCGGATCAGCACGCGCCCTTCCCAGGCGGGGTCGGCCAGATCCATGTAGGTGGAGATCGTCGAGGGGTCGACCCGGTCGCGGCTGTAGACGATCACGCGGGCGCGGGTCGTGAGCCCCCACCACATGCCGTCGCGGTCGCGCAGGTGCGAGGGCACGGCGGCCTCGAGCGCCTCGCTGGTCACCGGCTGCAGCAGGTCGCGCACCTTGGCGCGGTGCAGCCGCCCGGCGTCGACCGTGATCAGCACGTCGGCGGGCGACGCCTCACCTTCGTTCTCGAGGCGGGTGATCAACTCGTCGGCCGACGCCGTGACGACGTTCACCTCGATGCCGGTCGACTCGGTGAAGCGCCGGAAGAGCTCCTGGTCGGTGTCGTAGTGCCGGTGCGAGTAGACGTTGACGACGCCGGCCGACGCCTGGTCGGCAGTCGTGTCGGCGTCGGCCTCGGCGTCACCCGACTCCGAGCCTCCGCACGCGCCGAGAGCGGTCACCGCCAGCAGACTGAGCACGCCACGAACCTTCATGGATCCGACCCCCTTCGATCCTGGAAACGATTGAGAATCAATCTCAACAGCGAATCCCAAGTAGAAAGGAATCGGGGCCGTCTGTAAAGGGGACGCTACTCGGCCTCGAGCGCGACGCGGGGCTCGGTCGACGACGCGCGGTGTGCGGGAATCAGCGCCGCGCCGGCGGCGGAGACGAGCAGCACGGCGGCCACCGCGCCGAACGAGAACGGATCGCGGGCCGGTACGCCGAAGAGCAGCGCTTCGACGGGTCGTCCGAAGAGCCACGCCAGGGCGAGCCCCGCGGCGACGCCGAGCGCGGGGGGCCAGAGCCCGGTGCGCACGACGAGCGCAAGCAGGTCTTCGCGCCGGGCTCCGAGCGCCGTGCGGACCCCGAACTCGCGCCGGCGTCGCGAGACGTCGTAGGCCACGACGCTGAACAGTCCGAGTGCCGCGAGCACGAGCGCGAGTGCGCCGAAGCCTGTGAAGACCGCCGCGCCGAGGCGCCACGACCCGGTCTGCATGTCGATGCGATCGGCCAGCAGGTCGACGCGCACGAAGGCGGCGTCGCCCACGGCGTCCTGGAGCCGCCGGCGCAGGGGCTCGGCCAGGGTGGCCGCGTCGGCGCGCGTCCGGACGGCCACCACCCCGGGGGTGCCGTAGTAGTAGTGCTCGGCGTGCACATAGAACTGGCGCATCGCGTCGTCCTGCAGGTCGCCCCTCCGAATGCCCCGCGCGACGCCGACCACCTCGAAGCAGGGCATGGTGTCGACGCCCGGGCGAACGCATCGGCCGAGCGCCTCCTGCCCCGGCCACAACGCCTGCGCCATGTGTTCGGAGAGCACGACCACCGGCGGGCTCGAGCCGTCGTCGCTCGCGCGCAGGGGGCGCCCACGCACGATGGGCGTACCCATGGTCTCGAAGTAGTCGCCGGCGACCACGTGCGCGGCCTGGCTCACGCCGTCGAAGGCCGGAGACCCGTCTTCCAGGTAGATGCGCTCGAACGAGTTCCGGAGAAACGGCACGGTGGCGGTGAGCGCGGTGGCCTCGACGCCCGGGAGCGACGCCGCCGCGCCTTGGAGCGTCGCCATGAGCCGCTCGCGCGACGCCTCGCCCTCGCGAATCGACGACGCTTCGGCGAGCGGGCTGCGGGCGGCCGTCGTCACGAGCGCGACACGGTCCGCGTCGTAGCCCAGATCGAGCGCGGCCACGCGTGCGAGACTGCGACCGAAGAGCCCCGCCGCGACGAGGAGCACCGCCGACAGCGCCGCCTGCGTCGCCACGAGTCCGCGCTGTGCCCGGAGGCGCCCGCGGCTACGACCCGCGCGTGAGCCCTCGCGAAGTCCCGCGGCCGACGGGCGGCGCAGGAGCGCGAGGATCGGGGCCGCCGAGGTGACGATGCCCGCGAGCAGCGCGGCGCCGCCGGCCAGCGCCATCGACCGCGCCGACAGGCTCGGCAGCACCGTGTCGGCCGGCAGCAGGACGCGCGCCGTGACGCGGACGAGGGTGTGGGCGGCCGGAACCGCGAGGAGCGCCGCCACGGTCGCGAGCAGTGCGCTCTCGACCAGCGGGCCGGCCAGCAACCGCATTCGGCTCACGCCGAGCGCCGCGCGCACCGCGGTCTCGCGGGCGCGGCGCACCGTGCGCCCGAGCATGAGCGTCGAGACGTTGACGGCGGCGAGCAGCAGCACCACCACGCTCATGCCGAAGAGCCAGGCGCTGATGCGCGCGGCGTCGCTCCGGTGGGGCCCCTGCTCCCGGAGCACCGGGGCGAGCAGAGCGCGTGGCTCGCTCCGTTCCAGGAACGCCGCCGACCAGGCCTCGCCCGCCCAGTCCAGGAAGGCCTGCTCGACCTGCGCGGTGGTCGCTTCGAGGCTCGCGCCGGCGCTCCGGCGAACGAGGATCTCGATCCAGGTGGTGCCCGCTCGGGTGGCGTACTCGGGGCCCGCGATGTCGGCACCCGCGTGCTGCATCGGTACCCACGCCACGCTCTGGCGCAGGTCCTCGCCGTGGAAGCCCGACGGGGCCACGCCGACGATCGTGTAGCGGCGTTGCCCGATCTCCAGGTCCTGGCCGAGAACGGCGGGGTCGGCCCCGAGCTCGGTCGACCAGAACGCGTGCGACAGCACGGCGGCGAGCGGCGCATCGAGTCGCGCGTCGTCCGGACCCAGCCACCGCCCGATCGCGGGGCGGGCGTCGAAGAGGTCGAAGTACCCGCCGGTGACGGCCTTCACGGGGCGGGGCCGTGCGACGTCGTCGCCCCAGGCCACGAAGAGCGTGCCGCCGAAGACGCCGTGTGCGTTCCAGCCCGCCGGGTCACGTGCCTCGAGGGCGGCGTAGGCGGGCCAGCTGAACGACGGATCCTGCACGCGGCCCGACTGGATCTGCCGGTCGATGTAGAGCCGGTGCACGTGATCGGGCGTGGCGAGAAAGGCAGGCGGCCGCTGCAGCAGCCGATCGGCGAGCTCGAACATGCCGGCGTTGGCCCCGATGCCGGCACCCAGCACGAACACGACGGCCACCGTGAAGCCCGGATTCCGTGCGAGCCCTCGCACGGCGTGCCTCAGCTCGATCCAGAGTGCGTCGAACGTTCCCCTCATCGTCGTCCCCTTCGCGCCTCGTTCGGCGCCCTGTCGAATCGTGATCGCCTCCGCCCATTCGCGCGCGAGCGTCAGCCCGAGATCGAGACCCGCCCTCGTCCACCACCTTACCACGGCCCGGGCACCTTCAGCCCGCGCGCGCGCCAGCGTTCGGCGCTCGAAGAGCCGCGCCATCGGGCCCGCGAACTCGCGCCGGAAGGTCGGCGGCAAGAGCCTCACGGCGAGCCGGTAGGCGCGCACCACCGCGGGCACCACGAGCGCTCGAAAGCGTGACTTCGCCCGAACGCTCACAGCTTCGCCGCTTCCGCCCAGCGCACCAGCTCGCGATGACGGTCGGCCTCGGCTCGGGCGACCGCGCGCCCCAGCCGGGTCAGCCGGTAGGGAAGCCTCCGATCGCCCCCCGTGCCCGCGACCTGCTCGATCAGCGCTCGCTTCCGCAGTCGCTTGAGCGCGCCGTAGAGCGTGCCCGGCCCCAGGATCGTCGACGGGCCCGTGCGGTCCTCCACGGCCTGCATGATCGCGTACCCGTGCAGCGGCCCGTCGCCGAGCGCCAGAAGGATCTGGAACTCGGCGGGCGACAGGGGGAGAAAGGCTTCGGGGCGAGGGTCAGCGGCCATCGTCTCGTATCGGGTCTCGGTATAGCGAGTGTCGATATATGACGGTGGGACAGGCCGTCGTGGGAAACGGTTGCGGGGACCTGGTTCGCCCGCGGCTTCTCAAGCTCAGTCTTGCGGTTCCGCGCATCAT
>CBFGQV010000208.1:0-5462 GCA_965651045.1 uncultured bacterium | reverse complement strand
GGGGGCCCGTGCCACCAGCGCGTCCACGCGCTCGGTGACACCCGCCTCGGCCAGCTCGCGCCGTGCAGCTTCGACGGTGACCACGAACCCGGGCGGTACCGGCAACCCCACCCGCGTCATCTCGCCGAGGTTGGCGCCCTTTCCGCCGACGACCCGGACGTCGCCGCGGCCGATGGCCTCGAAGGGAAGTACGAGGGCGGAGGACGTGGGCGCTTCGGTGGGGCGCGACATGGCGGACTCCGGACGGTGGAGCGAGAGGACTGCTCACCCGGAAGATCGCAGGCCACCCCGGCCCGCGCCGTGGGGAAGCGCCCGATGCCGGACCAAGGAAAAGCCCTACCGAAGCGCCTCTTCGGCCTGCTGCAGATGCCGGTGCTGGTGCCGCGCCAGAATGCGGAAGGTCGCGTACAGGTTGAACCGGACGTTCTGGACGAACGCCGAGGGCACCTGCACGCGATCGATCGCGAGCCCCTCGGCCTGGTCGAGCAGCGCGAGCTGCGCCGCCTGCAGGCGCTCGAAGGCCGCGACGAGCGCTTCGGGCCGCTGGTCGCCCCCGGGCACGAACGCGGGTGGCGCCTTCACGCGGCCGCGCCGCCGCCCGCCGACGCGGGGCAGGGGACCCACCAGCGTGACCATGACGCGGCCGAGCAGGCCGTGGCGATAGCCCGTACGGCGCGGTGGCCCGAGCGCGCGGGCCTCGTCGAGCGCGGCCTCGAGCCGAGCCAGGTAGGCTTCACCCGTGAGGTTCAGGTGCGCGACGCACTCGGCGGCGGACCACGCCTCGGGCGACGGCCGGCGGCTCCAGGCCTCGGGCCGGGCGGTCTCGACGAGGCGAGCGAGGCGGCGCGAGGCGGCGAGGAAGTCCTCGCGCGCCCGTGCGGTCTGTCGCTGCATTCGTTCCGAATTCATGCGCTTGCGTACGCCGGGTCGCGGCCGAAGGTTTCCCGCCGTTCCCGCACCCACGCCATGGAGTATCTCCTGCGCTACCTGAGCACCCGCGGCCACGGCCCCGTCTCCCTCGCCGAGGCGCTCCTGGCCGGCCCTGCACCCGACGGCGGGCTCTACCTGCCGGAGCGGTTCGTGCCCCCCGATCGCACGGTCCCCGGCGACGCCCACCCTCACCCCGCGGGCGCGTTCGCAGAGGTGGCGACAGGCGTTCTGGCGCCCTACCTCGCGCCGGACCTCGCCCGCCCGGCGCTCGAGCCGCTGCTCGCCGACGCGCTGGACTTCGACGTGCCGTCGATCCCCCTGGACGAGGCGGGGCCGGGCACGACGCTGCTCGACCTGACGCTCGGGCCGTCGGGCGCCTTCAAGGACGTCGCCGCCGGCGAGCTCGCGCGCCTGCTCGCGCACCTGACGTCGACCGCCGGCGGACCTCCCCGGACCGTCCTTGTAGCGACCTCCGGCGACACCGGAGGGGCGGTCGCCCGCGCGTTCGAAGGGCTCGGGGGATTCCGTGTCGTGGTGCTCTTTCCGCTGGACGGCGTGAGCCCGGTCCAGCGCCGGGTGTTCACGGCCGCGGGTGACAACGTGCAGGCCATCGGCGTGCGGGGCGACTTCGACGCCTGCCAGCGGCTCGCGCGCCAGGCCTTCGCCGATCCGGCGCTGCGGGTCCGGTACGGACTCACGTCGGCCAACTCGCTCAACGTCGGCCGCCTGCTGCCGCAGATGGCGTACTACCCCCTCGCGGCGGGGCGGCTCGGGGCCGCCGGCGCCCCGACCTTCGTGGTGCCGTCGGGCAACCTCGGCAACCTGACGGCGGGGGTCATGGCCGCGCGCGCGGGGCTCGCCACGGCCGGCTTCGTCGCGGCGCTGAACGCCAACGACCAGTTCGCGCGCTACCTCGCGGGCGGAGCGGCGGGGCCCGGCGACGCCGAGGCCGCGACGGTGCGAACCCTCTCGAACGCCATGGACGTGAGCCGTCCGAGCAACCTCGAGCGCCTTCGCGCGCTGGCCGATGACGACCCGGCGAAGCTGTCGCGCGAGGTGCGGGCGGCCTCGGTCGACGACGCCGAAACGCGACGCACCATGCGCGGCGTCTGGGAGCGGCGGGGGCTCCTGATCGACCCGCACACGGCGGTCGGGGTGGCGGCGCTCGAGCGGCTGCGCCGGGCCGGACAGGTGCGGGGGCCCGCCGTCGTGCTGGCCACCGCGCACCCGGGCAAGTTCCCCGAGCTCGTGCGCGAAGTGACCGGCCAGGATCCACCGACGCCCCCGGGACTCGCCGACGTCGCCGAGCGCGCCGAACGCCGGGTCGAGGCCGAGCCGACGCTCGACGCGCTGGTCCCGTTCCTGGACCAGCTCGCGGAGGCACGCCCATGAAGGCCGCCGCGGTACGCGTGCCGGGCTCGACCTCGAACCTCGGCCCCGGCTTCGACGCGCTGGGGCTCGCGGTCGACCGGGGGCTCGTGGCGCGCTTCACCCCCGGCGACGGCGCGCTCGAGGCGCGCCACGCCGGCACCCTCGCCGGGCACCGCGGACCCGACCTCGTCGTGGGCGCGCTCCGCGCCGCGCTCCCGGCCGGCGTCGAGCCGACCGGCGTGCTCGAACTCGACTCGACGATTCCCGTAGCGCGGGGGCTGGGCTCGTCGGCGGCGGCGCGGGTGGCGGGGGCCTGGCTCGCCGCCCGCATGATGGGCGAGGAGCCTGACCGCCGGGCGATTCTCGAGGCGGTGACCCGCGCCGAGGGGCACGCCGACAACGCCGCGCCCTCGGTGCTCGGCGGGCTCCGCGCCACGACCCGGCACGGCGGCCGGCTGGTGAGCGCCGCGCTGCCGATCTCGCCCCGCGTGGGACTGGGGTTCGTCGACCCGGGGTTCGAACTGCGGACCGACGACGCGCGGCGCGTGCTGCCGGACAGGGTGCCGCTCGCCGACGCCGCCACCACCGGTGCCCGCGTGGCGCTGTTGCTGCACGGCCTGGCGACCGCCGACCCCCGGCTCGTGGCCGCGGGCGTCGACGACGTGCTTCACGTGCCGCACCGGCTGGCGCTCGTGCCGGGGGCGGGCACGGCGATCGAGGCGGGGCGCGCCGCGGGTGCGTGGGGCGTCACCCTCTCGGGCAGCGGCTCCGGCCTGCTCGTCCTCGCCGCGCCCGGCGACCTGGACCGCGTGCTGGCGGCCGTGGCCGACGCGCTCCGCGGTGCGGGACACGCCTCGGCCGACGGATTCCCGCTTCGGGTCGAGCACCTCGGCGCCCGCGACGCGCGGTCGAGGTAGCGAGATCAGCGGCGCCGCACCTCGACCCGGGTCTGTTGCAGATCGGGCGCGATCTGGAGCAGGATCGTGTCGCCCGCATCGACCTGGACCGCCTCGGTCGAGAAACTCCGGCGCGAGCCCAGGGCGTTCAAGGCGAAGCGCACCCGGCCCGAGAGGGGCAGGGTGGTGCCCTCGAGGGTGAAGCTCGCGCTCCCGCTCCGGAGCACCAGGCCGAGCCGACTCCGGCCGCCGTCGCGGTCGAGATAGACCTCGACGTCTTCGTTGCTGTCGTTGCGAACCTCGACGTCGACGCTGCCGCGCGCACGGTGGGTGTCGCCCGGCCAGGGCGCGGCGCCGCCCGCGCACCCGGCGACGAGGCCGGCGAGAAGCACCCACGCCGCCGTCCGGAGGGCGACCCGCGCCGGGAACCCTCGCCGCGCGGTCGGGTGTTCGTCGAGGAAGCTTCGCGGCTTCACCTTCGATGCCTGCCCTCTCACGAGTACCTCCTGCTCATGGACCTCGCCCCCGGCCGCGCGCTCGCCGCCCACGAGATCGCCGCGCTCCTGCACGAAGCCCGCGCGCGCACCCTACTTCTCGTGACGCCGCTCACCGACGAGGAACTTCGCGCGCAGCACGACGCGTTGATGAGCCCGATCGTCTGGGACCTCGGGCACATCGCGCATTTCGAAGAGGTCTGGCTGCTCGAGAACATCGAGGGCTCGGGGCCGGGAAGCGAGGGGCTCCGGGGCATGTATAACCCCTTCGAGCATCCGAGGGCCACGCGCGACCGCCTGCCGCTGCCCGGGCTTGCGGGCGCCGCTCTCGAGCTCGCGGGCGTCCGGCGGCGTGTGCTCGACCGGCTCGGGTCGCTCGACCTCGCGAGCGAATCCCCACTTCTCGAGGGGGGATTCGTCTTCCGCATGGTGCTCCAGCACGAGTACCAGCACGGCGAGACGATTCTGCAGACGCTGCAGCTCATGCGCGGCCGACGCTACCCCGCGCCGCGGGCGCTGGCGCTGCCGGATCCGCACCCTTCCTGGAGCCTGGAGCCCGGCGCGATGGCGCGCTTCGGCGGCGGGCGCGTGCCGATCGGCACCGACGACCGGAGCGAAGCCTACGACAACGAGCGACCCCGGCACGAGGTCGAGGTCGCGCCGTTCGCGATCGATGCGGCGCCCGTGACCTCGGGCGACTACCTGCGCTTCATGGCGGATGGCGGCTACGAGCGCCCCGAGCTCTGGAGCGAGGCGGGCCGCGCCTGGCTCGAGACCTCCGGGGCGCGCGGGCCGAAGGAGTGGCGAGAGCGCGACGGGCGCTGGATCGAGCGCTTCTTCGACGTCGAGCGCGAGGTCGACCCCCGGCGGCCCGTCTGCCACGTGTGCTACCACGAGGCCGAGGCCTACGCCCGCTGGGCCGGCAAGCGGCTGCCGACCGAGGTCGAGTGGGAGGTGGCGTGCCGATTCGATCCCGCGTCGGGCCGCGTGCGGCGCTTTCCCTGGGGCGACGAACCGGCCGCCCCCGACCGCGCCAACGTCGACCAGCTGGCCTTCGACACGGCTCCGGTCGGGGCGTACCCGGAGAACGTGTCGCCGCTCGGGTGCTACGGCATGATCGGCGACGTGTGGGAGTGGACCAGCTCGGACTTCGGCGGCTACCCGGGCTACCGCACGTTCCCGTACCCGGAGTACTCCGAAGCCTTCTTCGGCGACGAGTACAAGGTGCTGCGGGGTGGCTCCTGGGCGACCCGGTCCGGCGCGATTCGGGGCACCTTCCGCAACTGGGACTACCCGATCCGGCGGCAGATCTTCGCCGGGTTCCGGTGCGCGGCCGATGGCTGAGCCCGCCGCGGTTCCGGGGGATTCCCTGCCCGAGCCGCCCGACCTCGCGGGGCTTCGGGACGAAGTGTGGGCGCACCTGACCCGAACGCCCCCGCAGCTCTCGCCCAAGTGGTTCTACGACACGCGCGGGTCCGAGCTCTTCGAGGCGATCACGCGCCTGCCCGAGTACTATCCGACGCGCACCGAGCAGGCGCTCCTCGAGCGGTGGGCGCCCGGCTTCGTCGAGCGCCTGGAGCCCCGCGTGCTGGTCGAGCTCGGCGCGGGAAGCGCCCGCAAGACCCGCGTGCTCCTGGACGCGATGCTCGAGCGCCGGAACGACGCGCGCTACGTACCGGTCGACGTGAGCGGCGAGTTCCTGGAAGACACCGCGCGGGCGCTCCGGACCGAGTATCCGTCACTCACCGTCACCCCGGCGGTGGCCGACATG
>CBFGQV010000207.1:0-5500 GCA_965651045.1 uncultured bacterium | reverse complement strand
GTCGATCCGCCTCGAGTCCGACGACCGGACGCTGCTCGACCTGCCGCCCTCCGACACCCTGGTCGACCGCATCGCGCGCATCTGGGGCGACGAGGCCGCGGCGGGGCTGCTCGCGGTCACCTTCGAGGCGGCGGGTGTGCGGGTCGAGGGGTTGGTCCAGCGACCGGACCTGGCCCGCCCCGGTGCGCGGCGTACTCAGCTGTTTCTCGGAGCCCGCCCCTTCCGAGACCCGGCGCTCCTGCGTGCCGCCGAACGAGGCTACCGCACCACGCTGCCCGAGGGCGTGCGCCCCTGGCTCTTCCTGCGCGTCGAGGTGCCGGCGGGGGCGGCCGACGTCAACGTGCACCCGGCCAAGGCCGAGGTCCGCTTCCGGGACCGTGCCGGGGTCGAGCGCGTGATCGAAGACGCGGTCCGGAGCGCGCTCGCCGGCGTCCAGTCGGCCGCGACCGTGGACGCCCCCTCGCGGCCTGGCCCCCTATCGGTCCGTGAGCCCCAGCCGCCACCGGCGGAGCGCGACTCGCAGATGGCGCTCTTCGTGGCCGGCGCGAGCCGGAGTGAGGCCGGGTCGGCGCCAGGCGAACAGGACGCCGAGGCCGTCGACGTGCCGCAGGAGCGGCCCCGCCTCTACCAGCTCCACCGAACCTGGATCCTGGCCGAATCACGCGAGGGGCTGCTCATCATCGACCAGCACTCGGCGCACGAGCGCGTGCTCTTCGAGAGGCTCATGCACGCGTACGGCGTGGGCGGTGAAGAGGCGCAGCGGCTGCTCTTTCCACTCACCTTGAAGCTGACCCCCGACGAGCTCGCCCAGGTCGCGGACGTGCGGGCGTTGCTGGCAAGGGCCGGCTTCGAGGTGGAGCCCTTCGGCTCCGACACCGTGATCGTGCACGCGGTGCCCAATCCGCACCCATGGTTCGACGCCGAACGGTGCTTTCGCGAGATGGTCGCGGAGCTCACCGAGGGTACCTCGGACCTCATGCGTTCGGCGCGCAACCAACACGAACGCATCGCCATGACCTTCGCCTGCAAGGGCGCGATCAAGGCGGGCCAGGCGCTGGGCGAGCGCGAGATGCAGGAGCTCTTCGAAGCGCTCTTCGCGACGGAGCTTCCGTGGCACGACGTGCACGGCCGCCCGACCGTGGTCCGGCTCTCGCGCGTCGAGCTCGAGCGGAAGTTCGGGCGTGTCTGAGCGGCCGCGTGCGCTCGCCCTGACCGGGCCCACGACGTCGGGCAAGACCGATCTGTCGCTCGAGGTCGCGCGGCGGCTCCGCGCCGAGATCATCTCGATGGACTCGAGGCAGGTCTACCGGGGCATGGACGTCGGCACCGACAAGGTGCGCCCCGAGTCCCGCGCCGGAATCCCCCACTTCGGACTCGATCTGGTCGACCCCGACGAGGCCTATTCGGCCGGCCGGTTCGCGCGCGACGTCCGCCGCTGGATCGACGAGATCGAAGCCCGCGGCCACGTGCCACTCCTGGCGGGCGGAACGGGCTTCTTCCTGCGGGCCGTGCTGGAACCCATCTTCCAGGAGCCCGCGATCGACGACGACCGGCGTGACCGGCTCCGGGCGTACCTGGACCGACAGGATCGGGCGACGCTGGCGCGCTGGGCGTACGCGCTCGATCCGGCGAGGGCGGCGCTGGCCGAAGCGGGGGGGCCGCAGCGCTTGTCGCGCACGCTCGAGGTCGCGCTGCTGACCGGACGGGCGCTCACCTGGTGGCACGAGGTCGCCCCGCCCGACGGGCCGCCGGTGCCCTGCCTGGTGGCCGTGCTCGAGCTTCCGCGCGAGGAGCTGGACCGGCGCATCGACGCCCGTGTGTCGCGCATGGTCGAGGCGGGGTTGATCGACGAGGTGCGGGGCCTGCTCGCGCGCGGCTACGCGGTCGACGCGCCCGGCATGACCGGCACGGGGTACCGCGAGGTCGCGGCCTACCTGGCCGGTGAGACGACGCTCGACGAGGCGCTCGACGAGATGCGCCGGCAGACGCGCCGGTATGCGCGCCGCCAGCTGACCTGGTTCCGAAATCAGATGCCCGCCGACACGCTCCGCGTCGACGCGCGCCTTCCGCTTCACGAGAAGGCGGCGTTGATCGAGAAGGCGTGGCGGCAACGGCGAGGGGAGGGGACACCATGAAGATCGGCATCACCTGTTACCCGACCTACGGGGGTTCGGGTGCGGTCGCGACCGAGCTCGGCATTCACCTCGCCGAGCGTGGGCACGAAGTGCACTTCATCTCGTACGCGCAGCCCTTCCGGCTCGACCGGTTCCGCGAGCGTATCTACTTCCACGAAGTCGAGATGGAGCAGTATCCGCTCTTCGAGCATCCGCCCTACTCGCTCGCGCTCGCCGTCGCGATCCACGCCGCGGCCCGCAAGCATGAGCTCGACCTGGTGCACGTGCACTACGCGATTCCGCACGCGACCTCGGCCTGGATCGCACGCGAGATGCTCGAAGAGCGCGACCTTCCCATCGTGACCACGCTGCACGGCACCGACATCACGCTGCTCGGCATTCACCCGTCCTTTCACGCCATCACGCGCTTCTCCATCGAGCGGTCTCAGGGTCTCACGGCCGTGTCGCGTTTCCTCGCCGATGAGACCGTGCGCGATTTCGGCATCGCCGCCGACCGCATCGAGGTGATCCCCAACTTCATCGACCCGAAGATCTACCACCCCGGCAAGGAGCCTTGCCACCGCGCGACGCTCGCCCCGGCAGGCGAGAAGATTCTCATGCACGTTTCCAACTTCCGCGCCGTGAAGCGGGTGCCGGACTGCGTCGACATTCTGGCGCGGGTGCGGAAGCGCGTGCCGGCGAGGCTCGTGCTCGTGGGCGACGGCCCCGAGCGCCCCCGCGTGGCGGAGCGCGCTGAGGAGTTGGGGGTCGCCGAGCACGTGCTCTTCCTGGGCAAGCACCAGTCGGTCGACGAGCTGCTTTCCTGCGCCGATCTGTTCCTGCTGCCGTCCGAGAACGAGTCCTTCGGTCTGGCGGCTCTCGAAGCGATGGCATCGGGAGCCCCGGTCGTCGCGAGCCGGGTCGGCGGCGTGCCCGAGGTCGTGGCGAGCGAGGACGTCGGTGCGCTGCTGCCGGTGGGCGACGTCGAGGGCATGGCAGACGCCGCGCTCGGGTGGCTTCTCGACGACGACCGCTGGAAGCGGACCAGTGCGGCGGCGAGGGCGTGGGCCGTCGAGCGCTTCTCGTCGGAGCGGGTCGTGCCGCTCTACGAGGCGCACTACCGGCGCGTCGTCGGCGAGGGCGGCGCGTGAGCTGGTGGGAGGCGCTCGTCCTGGGGGTGGTTCAGGGGGCCACCGAGTTCCTTCCGGTCTCGAGCTCGGGCCACCTGGTGATCACGCAGCAGCTCCTCGCCGTCGACGTCGAGGGCGTGCTCTTCGAAGTCGCGGTCCACGTGGCGACGCTGGTGTCGATTCTGCTGGTCTACCGCACGCGCGTAGGCGAACTCGCGGCCGGAGCGTTCCGGGGCGAGCGCGACGCTTGGCGCTACATCGGCCTGGTCGTGCTGGCCACGGTGCCGGCGGCCGTGATCGGGCTGGGGTTCGAAGACCGCATCGAGGCGTTCTTCGAAGACGGCTGGGTCACGGGCGTGGGGCTGCTGCTCACGGGCGCCATTCTCTGGTCGTCCAGGGCCGCGCTCCGGCGCGATCCCGCGGCGAGTCCCGACGCTCGGGCCGCGCTGCTCATCGGGCTCGCGCAGTCCCTCGCGCTCGTTCCGGGCGTGTCGCGGTCCGGCACGACCGTCGTCGTGGCGCTCTGGCTCGGCATCGAGGCGCGCGAGGCCGCGGCGTTCTCGTTCCTCATGGCGATTCCGGCGATCGCGGGCGCCGCCGTGCTCCAGGTACCGTCGCTGCTCGAGGGCCCGCCGGCGGTCGGCGCGTCGGCGTTGGGCGTCGGGGCGCTCGCCGCGGCCGTGACGGGCGTGCTCGCGAT
This sequence comes from uncultured bacterium, assembly GCA_965651045.1. GTDB lineage: Bacteria > Gemmatimonadota > Gemmatimonadetes > Longimicrobiales > Gaopeijiaceae > Gaopeijia. The sequence continues at coordinate 1,556 of CBFGQV010000207.1, read as the reverse complement.
CCGTACCTTCGTGCTGCTGCTCGAGCGGCGCACCTTCTACCACTTCGCGGTCTACGTGTGGATCGTCGGGGTGGCGTTCCTGGCCTGGCTGGCGCTGGGCTGAAGCCGGACGTCTCGGAGTCAATCGATGAGCGGATTCGTCACGATCGAACGCGGTGAGGTCTTGTCCACCCTGGTGCGCCTCGCGCTCGCCGAAGACGTGGGGCGAGGCGATTGGACGTCGCTCTGGACGATTCCGGACGGCGCGATCGGCCGCGCGGTGATCGTCGCCAAGTCCGAGCTCGTGGTGGCCGGCGTCGCGGCCGCGATCCGCGTGTTCAAGACCGTCGATCCCGGACTGCGGGCCGAGGCGCGGTCGGCCGATGCGTCGCGCGCCCGGACCGAAGACGTGGTGCTCGAGGTCGAGGGACGCCTGCAGGCGATCCTCCAGGCCGAGCGCACGGCCCTCAACTTTCTGGGCCGATTGAGCGGCGTCGCGAGCCTCACGCGTCGGTTCGTCGACGCGGTGGAGGGCACGGCGGCGCGCATCGTCGACACGCGCAAGACGACACCCGGTTGGCGACACCTCGAGAAAGACGCGGTGCGGGCCGGCGGCGGGTACAACCACCGCATGGGCCTGTACGACATGGTGCTCATCAAGGACAACCACATCGCGTCGGCGGGCGGAATCGAGGCCGCCATTCGGGCCGTGCGCCGCGAGAACGACATCGACCTGCCGGTCGAGATCGAGGTGGGTGACCTGGACCAGCTCGAGGCGGCGCTCCGCCTCGGCGTCGAACGCATCATGCTCGACAACATGGCGCCGCCGCTTCTGCGCGAGGCCGTGCGCCGGACGCACGCGTTGGGTGAGAATCGACCGGAGCTCGAGGCGTCGGGCAACGTGACCCTCGAGAACGTTCGCGAGGTCGCCGAGACCGGGGTCGACCTGATCAGCGTCGGCGCCCTCACGCACTCCGCGCCGGCCGCCGACCTGTCGCTCCGCGTCGTCGAGCCGTGAGCGAGCCGTGAGCGAGTTGCTCACCCACTGGGAGGGCGAGCCCCTGCGCGTGTGGGAGGGGCTCTGGGGGATCGCCGAACTCGAGGCGTGGGACTCGCTTGGCTCCACCAACGACCGCGCCCGCGACCGGGCACGCTCCGGGGCGCCGCCCTGGACCGTGGTGATCGCCGACGAGCAGACCGCGGGCCGAGGACGCTCGGGCCGGCCGTGGCACTCGCCCCGGGGCCTCGGGCTCTGGATGTCGTTCCTCGTGCGGCGGCACGACGCGGGCGAAGGTGCCCTCACGCCACTGCTCGCGGGGCTGGCGGTCGCCCGCGCGATCGAGAAGCGCTCGCGCCTCGCCGTCGGCGTGAAGTGGCCGAACGACCTCTGGGTCGGCGGGCGCAAGCTCGCGGGTGTGCTCTGCGAGGCGGTGGGCGCCCTGGTGGTCGTCGGGGTCGGCGTGAACGTGCGCCAGCGTCCGGACGATTTCGCGCCCGAGCTCCGCGACATCGCCACCTCGGTCGAGGTGGCCGCGGGCGAGGGGGTGGCCAGGGGCGCGCTCGCCGGGGGGATTCTC
>CBFGQV010000206.1:0-5527 GCA_965651045.1 uncultured bacterium | reverse complement strand
GGCGGCGCGGGCATGGTCATGAAGCCCGAGCCGTTCTTCGAGGCGGTCGACGACCTGGCGCCCCGCGGGCCGATCGTGCTGCTCTCGGCCCGGGGCCGGCCGTTTCGACACGACGACGCGGTGCGCCTGAGCGTGGAGCCCGAGCTGACGCTGCTCTGCGGGCACTACAAGGATGTCGATCAGCGCGTGGCCGATCACCTGGCCACCGACGAGGTGTCGCTGGGGGATTTCGTGCTGTCGGGCGGCGAGATCGGCGCGCTCGCGGTGACCGATGCCGTGGTGCGGCTGTTGCCGGGCGCGCTGGGCGATCACGACGCCGCCGCGACGGACTCGTTCTACGACGGGGGATTGCTGAGCGCCCCTTCGTACACGCGGCCCGCGAGCTACCGCGGACACGACGTGCCCGAGGTGCTCCGGAGCGGCGATCACGCGCGCATCGAGGCGTGGCGGAAGGCCGCGGCGAAGCGCCTCACGAACGAGCGCCGTCCCGATCTTCTCGGACGCGCCGAGGGCGGCGGCGGCGAGGCCTGATCGGGGCGGTACGCGGGGCTTCACGGCGCCCGCCCGAGGCATTATACTATGCGTCTGACTGGCATCCGGCCCCGAGGGCCGTTCTGGAGAAGGGACCATGGCTGATCTGCTGCAAGAACTCGAAAAGGAACAGCTCCGGACCGACCTCCCGGCGTTCTCGCCCGGAGACACCGTCCGCGTGCTCTACCGTGTGCGCGAGGGTGACAAGGAGCGCATTCAGGCGTTCGAGGGCGTGTGCATCGCGCGCCGGGGCGGCGGGGTCAGCGAGACCTTCACCGTCCGCAAGATCTCGAGCGGCATCGGCGTCGAGCGTGTGTTCCCGCTCAACGTGCCGACGATCAAGGACATCGAGGTCGTGCGCCGCGGTCGCGTGCGCCGGGCCAAGCTCTACTACCTGCGCGAGCTGCGCGGCAAGGCGGCCCGCATTCGGGAGAAGCGCGTCTGAGGCCAGACCCGCTCCGCTCCGCGCCATGACGGACGAGTCCTCGCCGCCCGCCAGCGACGACGTTCCACGGCCCCAGAACCTGCTCGACTACGAGCGACGGTTCTGGGGCCGTGGCCTTTCCTGGGTTGCGGGTGTCGACGAGGTCGGCCGCGGGCCGCTGGCGGGGCCCGTGGTGGCGTGCGCCGTGGTGCTCCCGGCCGACACCTGCATCGAGGGCGCGACCGACTCCAAGCTGCTCGACCGTGGGGTGCGTGAAGAGCTGGCCGCCGTCATCCGCCGCGAAGCGCTGGCCGTCGCACTCGGCGCGGCGTCGGTACGCGAGATCGACCGGCTGAACATCTTGAACGCCACGACGCTCGCCATGCGCCGCGCGCTCGGCCGGCTGCCGCGCGCGCCCGAACACGTCGTGGTCGACGGGCTACCGGTGCGCGGCCTCGGCTGGGACCACGAGGCCGTGGTCGGAGGCGACGCGCTCGTGCACTCGATCGCCTGCGCCTCGATCGTCGCCAAGGTCGTCCGCGACCGCCTCATGCACCGCCTCGCGACCCGCTACCCCGGCTTCGGCTGGGAAACCAACGTCGGCTACGGCACCGCCCAGCACCGCGCCGGCCTCGACGAACTGGGCTCGACGCCGCATCATCGCCAGACGTTTCTGGGGCTGCAGTTCGAGCTGGAGCTGTAGGTTCGCTTTGACAGGCGCCTAAGGCGCACGTAGGATGGAAGGACGACGGCATCGCGTGCGCTCGCATCCGATGGCCGCTCGGCGCCTCCTCGGAGCACCCGCTGAAGCGCCTCGCAGTTCTCGGAGTCGAGTGAAGGGGCGCGTCCGTCCAACCCGTGGACAGGAGGCGCACCATGAAGGATCAGGCTCGGATCATCGGGAGCTTTGCCGCCGTTCTCTGCGTTGGAGGAGTCGGCGCGTGCGCGGATGAGTTGACCCGCCCACTGCCTGAGAGATCCGCTTCGCAGCTCGAGCAGGCATCGGAGGCCGTTCCGGTGCTCGTGACTACGCGTCCTGCGGGGTGGCCGATCGAGAACCGATACGTCGTGCGACTGCAAGACAGCGTATCGCGGGTGCGTGAAGTGGTAGCAGACTTGGTCGAGCAAGAGGATCGGGTCCTCCATTTCGTATACGAGAACGCGATCCGTGGGTTCGCAGCTACCATACCGCCGGGCGCTGTAGACGAGGTCCGGCGTGACCCACGCGTGAGGTTCGTCTACCGAGATGTACGTCTCGAGGGCGCTTGGGCGGCTCCGAGCTGGGGGCTGGATCGAATCGACCAGCGAGCACTTCCATTGGACAGTTCGTATGGACCATACGGCGACGGCGGATTGGGGGTCAATGTCTATATCATGGACTCCGGTATCCATCCAGGTCACAGCCAGTTCGGTAGCCGCGTCGTCACAGGACCCGATAGCGCGTTTGACGCTGTTAGGGACACTTCCAACGCGTTCTACGCGCAGGACTGCTGGGGGCAGGTGGAACCGGGGGGAACGCAAGTGGAGGAGAGTCACGGCACACCTGTGGCTGGGATCGTCGGTGGGTCCAGCTACGGCGTAGCACCCCAGGTCCGCTTGGTTTCGGTGCGCGCGGGCAACTGCGAGGGCCATTGGGACTTGATGGAGGTCATGTCAGCGACGAACTGGATTGCCGCGAACTTCCTGGCACCGGCAGTGGTCAACTACAGCGGCGTCGTTCCATCAATAGAGCACGATACCGCCAAGACAATGTTCGACGAGGAGATGGCGGCCCTTGTCGATTCCGGCTTGACCGTGGTCGTGGCGGCCGGCAACGACGGTGATGATGCCTGTGACTACTCTCCTGCCCGTATCTCCGAGACAATCACCGTTGGCGCAAGCACCGATGACGATGAGCGGTGGGCAGAAGGCACGGGTCTGACATCCGGCTACGGGGAGTGCGTCGACCTCTTCGCGCCGGGCCACGGCGTCGTTACCGCTTACCCGATGGACGGCTCCAACCAGGAAGATACCGACGGCACCTCTGTAGAGTCGGGTACGTCGTTCGCGGCGCCCCACGTGACCGGCATCGTTGCCCGGTACCTGGCGTCGAACCCATCCGCAACGCCGGCGCAAGTCCGGAGCTACGTCCTGGATGCTGCGACCGCCGCTGTGCTGTCGAACCTGGGTACGGGGTCCCCGAACCTGCTGGCGTTCACTCCGCGGGCCCTGAGCGTTGAGATTGACGGACCGACTTCGATCACCGAGGCGGGTGATTACGATTGGTACGCGCTCACGGACGGAGGCGATTACGAGTATACCTACGAATGGGAGCGCCGGAACAAGATCGGGCAGTCGTGGGGAAGTTGGTGGACGCAGGGCACCGACTCGATGCTCACGCTCAGCGTCACCGCGCTCGACCCCGAATTCCAGCTGAGATTGACGGTAGACTCGGACGAGCAGCAAGATGCAGACACGCACGGTGTCACCACCTTCTGCGACCCCTGTCCTGAGTTCTTCAGTCTATCGAGCGGCGCTTCTGAGGCAGATCCGGCAGGCGAGGTCCGATGAGGACGCCGCGCCTTCTCGTCTTGGCGGTGTCGCTGGTTGGCTTCGCCGCCTGCAGCGACTCTACCGCGCCGGACGAAGAGACCCTCGTTCTCGAACTGGTGAGCGGAGACGAGCAGCGGGCTGTCATAGGGTCTTCGTTGCCGGAGCCACTGGTGGTACGCGTGACGAATGACGATGGGCAGCCGCAGGCCGGTGTTGCCGTCGAGTGGAGAGCCCTCGGAGGAGGAGGCGCGATCATCGTGCCGCCATCCGATCGACCGCCAAGTGATGTGCCTGTCCTCGAGTCCACCACGGACGAGAACGGACTCTCGGAAGCGGTATGGGCGATGGGTTTCGGGGCTTGGGAGCAGGCGCTCGAGGTCGTTGCGGAGGGCGTGTCTATCAAGGTAGACGTGGTGGCCGAGCCCATCGAGTGGCAAGATGTGCTAGACGTGTCTCCCTATGTGGAGATTGTCGACGGCCACCTTCAGGCGAGGCTCCGGATGGTGAACCGATGGGTCGAACGTGTCGGTTTCAGGCCCGGCTGCTTCTACGAAGCACACCTGCGTACGTGGGACGGTGAGCCTGTACCCGGTTGGATGTCGCACAGTTGTAGCGGAGTGCTCTCCACGCGCTTCCTGCGCGCGGGAGAGCCCTTGATCACCAGCGCCAACCTATGGCGGATTCCGACGTCGGAACTCGATCCGGGCATCTATACAGTAGAGTTCGGGTTCTTCGACGGACTCCAGATCAACGACCGCCCGCACGGCCTGCCTGAGGTGACTGTCCTGGTCGTGGTCGAGTGAGAACGTCGGCCCTTCCGCTGACCGCGACACTCGCGGGCGCCTGCACCCTCGCCGCCTGCTCCGATACAGTCCAGCCGATGCCCCACCTCATGGAACTGGTGGACGGCAACGGACAGAGGGCAATTGCGGGCGCCGAGCTCGGCGACCCGCTTGTGGTCGAGGTGACGAACCTGGAGGGCGAGCCCGTTCAGGGCGAGGTGGTCCAGTGGAGCGCCGTCTCGGGCGGTGGCGTGGTCAAGCCCGAGGAATCGAGTACGGACGATCAGGGTCTCGCCAATGCCCGTTGGACGCTCGGCCCCGACGCCTTCGAGCAGCAGGCGGAGGCGCTCGTGGGCGGTGGAGAGCGTGTCACGTTCGACGCACTGGCCGAGCCGGAGGCCTGGCTCGACGTGCTCGAGATCACGACTGGTGTGCAGGAGGTAGAGGGGCGTCTCGTGGCTCACGCGGTTCTCGAGAACCGGTGGTCGGCGACGCTGATGCTTCAGTGGTACGATGGGTGCCTGCTCACCGTCGACCTCTTCGACGCGAGCGGGGAGCACGTGGCGGACATGACAGGTCCATCGTGTGGCTGGAGCCTGGTGGGAATCCCCGCCGACGGCTCACTCTATCAGGGGGACTGGTCGGTGGACCTGACCACCCTGAGCGCCGCCGAGTACGAGGTCCGCTTCCGGTTCAGCCCGGGTCTGGACGTCAACGGACGTGCCACGGCGATTCCGGACGTGGCCCGGGCGGTCGTCATCGAATGACGGTCCGGGGTCGTCAGTTCGGGGCGTTCCCTTCCCAGCTTCCGTACATCGGGTTCGGCAGCACGAAATAGCGCTGGCCGAAGGCGGCGAGTGCCACGGGATCACCGCCGCGGAGTGCCTGCGATCCCCCCGGAAAGTCCTGGATGTTGTCGCCGACCCAGGCCACGACCTCGAGCGCCGGCAGGTCGGCCGACGCCGACCCGTCCTCGACCGAGCGGAAGCGCGTCTCCTTCTCCGACACGCCGGGCTGGCGGCAGAGCACGAGGTCGACCCTGACCGCCACCGAGTCGAGGTTCCGGCGCGTGGCGTCGCAGACCACCTCGTCGCGGTTCGTCACCAGCACCACCCGGCCGCCGCGCGAGCGCACGTCTTCGATGAAGCGCCGTGCACCGGGCAGCGGCGTGGCGGCCTCTTCGCGCACCCACTCGTTCCAGCTGTCGTTCGTGAAGCCGAGGCCCATGCGCGCGCGCCGGGCCTGGTACTCGGAGTTG
>CBFGQV010000205.1:0-5572 GCA_965651045.1 uncultured bacterium | reverse complement strand
CTCGACGGCCTCTACGGCTTCCTCGATGCCATGCATCGACAGGACGCGGTCGCCATGCGCGAGGCGCTGATCCCCGAGAGCCGCTTCACCCTGATCCGGGCCCAGCCCAACGGACGCCTCGCCCCGTGGGTGCTGACCGGTGAAGCGTTCATCGAAGCGCTGACCGACCCGACCATCACCCCCCTCGAGGAGCGGCTCGGCCCCCCGCGCGTTCGCCTCGAGGGCGCCCTCGCCACCGTCTGGGCCGACTACCAGGTCTTTGCCGGCGACCGACTCAGCCACTGCGGCACCGACGCCTTCCAGTTCGCGCTGCTCGGCGGACGCTGGAAGCTGCTGGCCCTCGCCGACACCCCACCCCGCACCGCGTGCGGCACGCCCTTCGCGCCGAACCCTCGCTGACCACCTGCCCGCGAGCGCGGGTCAGTAGCTTCGCACGTCCAGGTCGGGCACCCGTCGAAACTCGTCGGCGTTTCGCGTGACCATCGGAAGGTCGTGCACCAGGGCTGTAGCCGCGATCCAGAGATCGTTGGTTCCAATCAGCATGCCGTTGTCCCGCAGGAACCGGTAGAGCCGACCGTAGCGCCAGGCCACCTCGCGATCGACGTCCAGCAGGTCGAACCGATCGACGAGCGACGACCAGGCAGCCCGCTCGGACTGCTTCGACCCGCCCGCGATTTCACCCGCGGTGATCGCCGTGATCGCGAGGCGCACGTCGGGGATCGACTCCAGGAAGTGACCGGCCGGACCCTGCCCTCCCCTCCGTGCTTCCCGCTCGAGATCGACCAGGAAGGTCGTCTCGAGAATCAGCGTTCGGTCCACTTGTCGTCGGGCGGCAGGTCCAACCGCTTGGCCTCGTCGATTCGGTCCAGGGCCTCTTCGTCGAGGAAGGGTCCCTGCGCCCGGTAGACGGCTCGGAGTTCGCGAGCGGTCAAACCACGGTCCGGCCACTCGGCCCTAAGAACGACTTCCGTGAAGGACTCGTCCGGGCTCAACCGCGCTCGCCTGAGGCGCTCGTACGCGTCGAGGCGCAGGGAGATCGTCTTCGTAGCCATGCATGCATCATGCATGGTCCATGCATCACCGTCAAGGCGCCCGAGGAAGCCACCCTTCGGTGCGCACCCGCCAGATGTCCGCCGACCCGCGACGGTGGCTCGTGAAGTAGAGCCACGCGCCGTCGCGCGAGAGCCAGGGGCCGTACTCGTACTCCTCCGAGTTGATGGCTCCGGGCAGCGGCATTGGCTCACCCCACCCCGCGAGCCCCCTCTCGACCAGGAAGAGATCGTCGCCCCCACGACCGTCCGGATGATCGGTGACCACGAGGATCATCCAGAAACCGCCGGGTCCGATGAGTAGATCGGGCTGGCTGTGCTCGTCGTTGATCGGCGGCGGCAGGTGTTCGGCCGGTGCGGCCCCGCCGGGTGCGGTTCGGTAGATGTCGCCCCGACCGATCGAACCCGCGCGCCGCGACGCGAAATAGACGCGCCCCTCGGTGTCGACCGAGGCGTGCATCTCGGGGGCCGTCGTGTTGGCCGGGTCGAACGGCCGCGGTTCGGCCCATGTCAGGTCCACACGCCGCTCGGCCACCCAGAGATTCATGTCGCCGGCCTCGGTGGCGCCCTCGAGCGGGCGGTTCGACGTGAAGTAGAAGCGCTCACCCCGGGGGGCGAAACGCACCGCCCGATCGCCCCACCGCCCCGAGAAGGGCACCACGCGGGCCTCGCCCCAACGCTCGCCGAGCCAGAGCGCCCGGTGGATCGTCTGCGCGTCGAAGTCGTCGTCGTAGGTCGAGAACCAGAACGAGCCGTCGACCGGGTCGATCGCCGGAAAAGTCTCGTTCCGGTCGTCGAGTGAAAGGTGGCCCGGAGCGAAGAGCTCGGGTGTCTGCGCCACCAGTTCGGCAGGGGCGCCGCTCAGCGCCAACGCGGCCGGCACCAGCGCCACCACCGCCACGGTGCGCCGCAACGCTTCGACCGGCGCCACGCTGGCCGCCCGCCGGGCGGGCAGCCACGACGCGAGCCCGGCCACCGCCACGAGAACGGCGGCCGGCACCGCCACGGTCACCACATCGAGCCCTTCGACACCGACCAGATTCCGGCCCACGATCTCGCCGACCCACCACGAGAGCGCGACCCCGCCCGCGACCCCGCCGCACGCGACGCGGACGCCCCGCTTGAGGAACATCGCGATCGTCTGGCCGCGTTCCGCTCCGAGCGCGGCGCGCACGCCGATCTCGCGCCGCCGCTCCGAGACCGAAAACGCAAGCACCCCGTAGACGCCGAGCGCCGCGAGCAGGAGCGCGGTCACACCGAACGCGCCCAGAAGGCCCGAGGCGAAACGCAGCGGCCCCTCTTCGTCGGCCAGGTGCTGCTCCATGGTCGAGAGGTTGTAGACCGCCATGTCCGGGTCGAGCTCACGAAGCACGTCACGCACGGGTGCGGCCCCGGTGCCGGCCTCGCCCCGTGTGCCGACCACCACGGTGAGGTTCGGACGCGTGCGCTGGGGGTACGCGTTGAACAGGTCGAACGAGGTCTGGAGCTGCCCGACGTTGTTCAGGCGGCCTCCGAGCGGGGCGGCGGCCACCACACCCACCACTTCGAACCAGGGATTTCCGGGCGAGTCGGGGGCATCGGCAGGCTGGAAGCGGCGGAACCGCTTCCCCAACGGGCTCTCGCCGGGCCAGAGTTCCTCGGCCATCGAGCGGTTGATGACCGCCACGGGCACGGACCCCGCCACGTCGCCTTCGTCGAGCAGGCGGCCCGCCACGAGCGTCATGCCGAGGTCCTCGATCGCACCGGGGCTCACGATATGAAAGCGCCCCAGCGGCGCCTCGGTCATCTGGGCGACCTCCTGCCCCTCGCGCACGATGGTCTGCGCCCAGAACGTCTGGCCCGGCCGGCCAGGCGCCCAGACGTGAGCCCACTCGAGTTCGGGCCGCGCGGCCAGCCGGGCACGAAGCTCGTCGACGAACGCGGTCTGCGTTTCGGGCGTCGCATAGCGCGAGGGCGGCAGGTCGACGCGCGCGGTGAGCACGCGCTCGGTCCGGAAGCCGGGTCCCGTGCCGCGCACGGCGTCGAATCCCGAAAAGGCCATCGCGCTCGCCACAAGAAGCGTCATGGCCACGGCCACCTCGGCCATGACCAGCCCGTCCTGCAGGCGCCGCGCCGAGCCGGGCCGGCCCGCCCGGTCGCCGCTCGATAGGCCCGAACGGGGATTCGCGCCGAGACCCCGCAGCGCGGGCACGACGCCGAACGCCAGCCCGGTCGCGAGGGTGAGCGCCAACGCAGCCGCGAGCACCGGGCCGTCGAGGGTCACGTCGACGGCCGATGGCAGCGACGTGGGCGACGCCGCGAGCAGCGGCTCGAGCGCCAGGTACGCGAGCGCGACGCCCACCACGCCTCCCCCGACGGCCAGCACCGAAGCCTCCACCGCGAACTGACGCAGGAGCGCCCCCTTGCCCGCCCCGAGCGCCTGACGCAACGCGACCTCGTGCTGGCGCGACGCGCCCCGCACGAGCAGCAGGTTGGCCACGTTGAAGCACGCGACCGCGAGAAGCACCAGCGCGCCGGTCAGCAGCAGCAGCACGGGGCCCCGAATGTCGGCCGAGAGGCTCTCCTGCAACCCCACGACTCGCCCGCCGAACCCGCCGTTCGCGTCCGGAAACGCCTGGGCGAGCCGGGCCTGGACGGCATCGAGCTCATCGCCCGCCGCCTCGATCGACGTGCCGGGCGCCAGGCGCGCGAGCACGGTGAACCAGCGGAACTGGCGCTGCTCGAACATGGTCGCACCCGCGTCCTGGAAGGCCTGCGCCATGCCCACCGGCAGGAAGAGCGCGATGCCGCTCTCGGGCCCGCCGTCGTTCGGCCCGGCGAACGGATCTCCGAACCCGGGCTCGACGACGCCCACCACCACCACCGGCAATCCCCCGACCCGAATCGTGCTCCCGAGCACCGCCGGGTCGCCACCGAACATCGACTGCCAGAGTGCGTGCGAGAGCACGGCCTCCTGAACCGGATTCGGGGGTAGCGCGCCCGGGTGGTCGAAGGTGCGCCCGAGCGCCAGCTCCGCGCCGAAGAGCGAGAAGTACGCGGGGGTGACGAAGTTCGCGGGCAGCCGCACCGCCTGGTCGACCCCCGAGAGCACGACCGAGCCCGGACGGGTCAGCGTGAGGTGCTCGAACGACGAGGCTTCGTGCCACTCCACGGCGTTCAGGTACGACACCGCGAAGGGCACATCGGGCTCGTCGAGCCGCACCTCCTGCAGCTGCACGATGCGCCCGGCGTGCGGGAACGGAAGCGGCCGCATGAGCACCGAGTAGACCAACGAGAAGAGCCCCACCGACGCGGCGACCCCGAGTGCGAGCATGCCGACGATGCCGAGCGAAAACCCCGGCCGTCGTCCGAGCCCCCGCACCGCCAGCCTGAGTTCCCTGATCCAGTTCTCCATGAATTCGCTTCCTCAGATCGTCGTGGTCGCGCCGCTCGATCGGGGCGCAGAGGCGAGGTGGGATACGAGCTCCGCTTCGAGCGCCTCGACCGACGCGTCGCTCGCCCGGTAGCCGCTGAAGACCGCCCGCGCCCAGCGCCGCCCGCGAAAGCGCGTGCCCGACAGAAAGACCCTGCCCGAGCGGTTCAGCGCCTCGAGCAGCGCCGCGGTGCCCGTACCCTCGGCGTCGTCGTCGCTCACGCGAAAGCACACCGTCGAGAACGGGGGATCTCCGAGCAGCTCGAGCTCCGGGGTCCGCCGCACGAAGTCCGCGAAGCGCCGCGCGAGCGCCAGGTGATGGCGCATGCGGTCGCGCACCCCGTCGAGGCCTTCGGTGGCGAGGGTCAGCCAGAGCGGCAGGGCTCGGAACGGCTTGCCGAGGGCGAAGCCCAGGTCCATCGGCTCGAGCGTGCGCTCGGTCGCACCCAGGTAGTCGGGGCGAAGAGCCAGCGCCTCGGCCAGGACGTCGGGCGCCCGGAGCGCGAGCAACGAACAGCCGAGGGGCGCGAAGAGCCACTTGTGCGGATTCACGACGACCGAGTCCGCCCGCTCGAGCCCCGCGAAGTCGGCCCGGCGCTCGGGCAGCAGGGCGAGGGCACCGGCGTGGGCGGCGTCGACGTGCAGCCAGACGCCGTGGCGGGCACAGAGGTCCGCGACCGGCTCCAGGGGGTCGGACGCGGTCGTGCTGGTGCTGCCGACCGTCGCCACCACGGCCATGGCGCGGGCTCCGGCCAGGCGCCTGCGGGTGAGCGCGTCTCGCAGCGCGGCGGGCAGCATGGCCCCCGTCGAATCGGTGTCGACCGTGACCAGCGCGTCGAGCCCGAGCCCGAGCATCAGCGCCGCCTTCGCGACCGAGCTGTGGGTCTCGGCGGTGACGAAGACGTCGAGCGGGGGGGCGTCACGCAGACCCCGTGTGCGCAGGTGTTCGCCTCCGGCGCGGGCGCGGGCGGCGGTCAGCGCCAGAAGCGTGCTCTCGGAGCCTCCGCCCGTGAACACGCCCCGCATGGGCGGAGCGAGCCCGAGGGCCCCGAGCAGCTCTGCCGCGAGGGCCTCTTCGAACGCGACCGCCGAAGGCGCCGACGCCGCCATC
>CBFGQV010000204.1:0-5587 GCA_965651045.1 uncultured bacterium | reverse complement strand
GAAGACGACGTGAAGCGGGCCCACGAGCTCGAAGAGGCGGGCTTCGACATGCACGCGTCCTGATGCGGGTGAGGAAGGGCGGGAGGAGCGGGCCGGCGCTGCTGTTCGGGGCGCTGGCCCTTTCCTTGTCGGCATGCGCGTCCGAGGCGCCGGACGACATGGCGGTCGACCCGGAGGGCGAGCGCGCGGCGGCCTCGGCCGCGATGGACGCGGTCTACCAGCGATTCACCGCCGCCTACGCGGCCGGTGAGCCCGACTCGGTGGTCGCGCTCTACACCGACGCGCCGCTCTACCTGCCTGCGCGGGCGCCGGACGTGCTCGAGGGCCGCGCCGCCCTTCGCGCGCAGTTCGGGTTCCTCGCGGATCTGGCGGCCGCGGGCTCCACGCCGCGCATCGAGTTCGAGTCGGTGGACCGCGGCGCGTCGGGCGACGTCGGCTTCGACGTCGGGTACTACCTGTTGCGGGTGGAGAGCCCGGACGGCGAGCTCGGCCCGCTCTCGCGTGGCAAGTTCGTGACCGTCTGGCTCCGTGGCGCCGACGGGCGGTGGCGAATCCACGTCGACGGCTTCAGCCCGGCCGGGCCGCCGGCGCCGGCCACGCAGTCGGGCGGGTAGCCACGCGCGGGGCCGGGGCATAGAGTAGAGCCCCATCGAGTGTCGGCACTCCGCCCCAGCCTAGGAATCCCCCCGATGTCTCTCCGTCTCGCCGTCGCCCTGGCCGTGCTCGCCACGGGCGGGGCGTCTTCTTCGTCGTCCGCGCAGGCCACCGCGTCCGATGCCCTGCTCACGCGTGCCGAGCGCACGCGCTACATCGAAACCAGCCGCTACGACGACGTCGTGCGGTTTCTCGAGCGGGTCGCCGGCGAGCGGGCCGACGTCCACCTGACCCCGATGGGGTACACGATGGAGGGGCGCGCGATTCCGTTGCTCGTCGTCGGGGCCCCCGGAGCGTCGCCCGAGGCGGTGCGCGGCACCGGAAAGTTGCGCGTATACCTGCAGGGCAACATCCACGGTGGCGAGGTGCCGGGCAAGGAGGCGCTCCAGATGCTGGTGCGAGAGCTCGTGCGGAGCGATGCACCGCGATGGCTCGACGACCTGGTGCTGCTCGTGGTGCCGATCTACAACGCCGACGGCAACGAACGCGTGTTGCTCACCAACCGGCCCCGCCAGCACGGACCGATCGCGGGCATGGGGCAACGTCCGAACGCGCAGGGCTACGATCTGAACCGCGATCACATGAAGCTCGACTCGCCCGAGGCGCGCTCGTTGGTGTCGATGATGAACGCCTACGATCCGCACGTCGCGGTGGACCTGCATACGACCAACGGCACGCGCCACGCCTACCACCTCACCTATTCGCCGCCGCTCCACCCGGGCGTGGATGCCGAACTCGGGCAGCTCGTTCGTGAAGGCGCGCTTGCCCGGATTCGAGACCGCATTCGCGAGCGCGACGGCTGGGAGTTCTACGACTACGGCAACGCGCGCCGCATGCCCGACGGCGAGATGGCCTGGTTCACCTTCGACCACCGCCCGCGCTTCAACAACAACTACGTCGGACTCCGGAACCGCGTGGCGATTCTCAGCGAGGCCTACGCCTACCTTACCTTCGAAGACCGGGTGAGGGCGACGTACCGTTTCGTTGAAGAGATTCTCGACTGGGCGCAGGACGACGCCGATGTGATCCGGGCGGCCGTCGAGGACGCCGACCGGAGCGTCGTGGGCGAGGTCTTGCCCACTCGCGCGACCTTCCGGGCGGCCGACACGCTCTCGACCATTCTCATGGGCGACGTCGTCGAGGAGCCGCACCCGTGGACCGGCGAGGTCATGCTCCGGCGGCTCGACGTGGTGACGCCCACCCCCATGCGCGAGTACACGACCTTCGAGGCGACCGACACCGAGACGGTGCCGGCCCGCTACTACGTGCCGGCCGACGTGGCGCCGGCGCTCGATCGCCTGGCCGCGCACGGTGTACGCACCGCGCGGCTCGAGGCCGACACCGAACTCGCCGTGGAGGTGTTCGCGATCGACTCGATGCGCGTGGCCGAGCGCCCGTTCCAGGGCCACAACGAGCGCGAGCTCTTCGGCGCGTGGCACACCGAGACGCGCACCCTTCCGGCCGGCACGACGGTGGTCGACGTCGCTCAGCCGCTCGGCCGCCTCGCCTTCTACCTGCTCGAGCCGCGTTCCGACGACGGGCTCGCCAATTGGGCGCTGCTCGACGCGTGGCTCGAGGGCGGCGAGTACCCGATCTTGCGGGTGCCGGCCGGGGGCTGAAGGCGACCCCCGGCCGGCGGCGCCCTCAGCCGTCCCGCAGCACCTCTGCAGGGTCCGTGCGCGCGGCTCGGCCCGCCGGCACGAGGCACGCTGCGATGCCCGCGAGCACCAGGGTGAGCGAGGCGGCGACGAGCGCGAGCGGATCCACGGCGGGCACGCCGTAGACCACGATGTCGAGCAACCGCAGGCTGGCGACGGCGGCGGCCACGCCGACCACCATGCCGAGCCCGACGGTGCGCAGTCCCGCCGCCAGCACCGTTCTGCGAATGCGCCGGGCATCGGCCCCGAGCGCGGCGCGAATCCCCAGTTCCCGCACCCGGCGCACCACCGAGTAGGTGACCGTTCCGTAGAGGCCGAGCACCGCCACGACGGTGGTGGCGCCCGCCAGGGTCAACAGGAGCACCGACACGAAGCGCTCCATGTGGATCTGGTCGACGAGGGCCATCTCCGCGGTCTGGACCGCCTGTGGGGGAATGCCGCGGTCGATCGTGAGCCAGGCCTCGCGCATGGCGGGCAGCAGAGTCCGGGGGTCGAGCGAGGTGCGCGCCACGACATAGGTGGACCACGGCCGGGCCTCGCGCGACGTGTAGTAGATCACGTCGAAGGGTGTGTCGGTGTCGTTCGGTCCGAAGAGGCGCACGTCGCGCACGACCCCCACGACCTCGAGCCAGGGCTCCTCGTCGTCCACGCGAAAGCGCTGCCCGACGGCCGAGGCTGAGGAGGACTCGGGCCAGAGGGCGCGCGCGAGAGGCTCGTCGATGATCACGCGATCCGTGCCATCGTCGGAGCGGGCGAAGTTGCGGCCGGCCACGAGCTCGAAGCCGAACGCGTCGAGGCCGTGCTCGTCTACAGAGAGTTGGGGCAAGAGCAGCCGGTCGTTCGCCGCGATCGGGTCGGACCCTTCGGCCTGGAGTTCGATGTCGAACGAGAACCCCACCGACGCCGGCGCGCCGTCGGTGATCGCGGCAGCTTCGACACCGGGCAGGGCACCGACGCGGGCGCGAAGCTCGTCGGCGGCGGCCCAGATGGCGTCGACGCTCTCGTAGCGCGACGAGGGCAGCTGGACGCTCAGGAACGCCACCCGGTCGGCGTCGAAACCGAGGTCGGCGGTGGCGAGCGCGTGGTGGCTGCGGGCCAGCACGCCCGCCATCGACAGAAGCAGGAGCGAGAGCGCGACCTGCACCGCGACCAGCCCGCCCCGCAATCGCGCAGCGCCCCGGCTGTCGGTGCGGCGGCCGGACCCGCTCGCGCCGGCGCCCGCCGGTCGTACCCAGCGCAGGGTCAGGGCCGGAAGCGTCGCGAGGCCCAGCCAGGTGAGTCCGCCGAGCAACCCCGCTACTCCGGCAGCCCGCGCGTCGAGCCCCAGGGCATCGGGGACCATGTATGCGATCGCCCCTGGCAGCGAACGTAGGGCCGGGCCGACGAGCAGCGACGCGGCGGCCCAGGCCGTACCGAGGCTCAGCAGCGCGACGGCGCCGCCCCGAATCGCCCACGCCCGTCGGATCCGGCTGCGACTCGCGCCCAGCGAAAGCCTCACAGCCTCTTCGTCACTTCGGCCTGCGGCTTGAATGACGAAGAGCAGGGCGGCGTTGACGAGCGCGACGGTGAAGAGGAAGCCGACCGACCCGAGCGCCAACAGCATGTTCCGGCGCGCATCGGGGTTCGCACGATGCGCGCCGATCGGGCGTAGCGTGATGGCCAGCGCCTGCGGGTCCGCCTCGCGAAAGCCATCCGCGAGCGCGGCGGCCCGTGCCTGCGACGCCTCGAGATCGCGGGCGACGCGGCCGACGATTTCGACGCGGCCCCCCGCGCGCCCGATCACCGTGCCGTCGTTCGCCATGGGCAGGAAGACGTCGGAGCCGAAGGCCATGGGGTAACGCACGCCGCGCGGGAGCACACCGACGACCTGCACCTCGCGGTCGTTCAGGGTGATGGATCGGCCGAGCACGGAGCCCTCGGCTCGAAGCTCGCGAGCCGTCACCTCGGGGAGCACCGCCACTGGCGGAGCGCCGTCGACCGCGTCGTCTTCGGTGAAGAGCCGCCCCTCGGCGGGCTGCACGCCCAGGGCGGCGAGCGCGTCCGGCGTCATCGCCTGCACGGTTACCTCTTCCGGTTCCCCCCGGTCGGTGCGAATGGCGGAAAGGCGTCGTGTGAGCCCCGCAGCGCTCCACAGGTCGGTGTCGATCCACGCACGGGCCTGATCGGCGGGTAGGCTCGGCACGCTGAAGCCGTTCTCGAGCTGGGCCCTGACCTCCATGACCTCGTCCGGTTCCGGAAAGGGCGGGGGCCGGAAGAGCACGCCGTCGACCACCGTCCACGCCGTGAGCACCATGGTCATCGCCGCCGCGAGCAGCGCGCCCCCCGCGAGCGCCACCCCGGGGCGCCGGATCAGGCCCCGCATGACGCCGCCAACCTCTTCGATCCACGTCCTCATCGTCCACCTCCGCTCGGTGTCTTCGGCAAGGCGTTCCAGTTCGAGTCGGAGCGCCTCTTCGTCTCCCAGTCGTCGCCGCGCCTCACGCTCCGCGGCGCTTCGCGTCATGCCGCCGGCCTCGAGCCGGTCGGCGAGCTCCTGCACGTGATGCTCGAGTTCCCAGCACGCAGCCTCGCGCGCCGTCGGCCGGGCCCGCACGAGGCGCCGCACCGGGCCGTGGCCGCGGCCCGAGCCGGAGGCCGTCACGCTGCAGCCCTCACGACAGGCCGCTTGCCCGCGCCAGCCGCGCCACGGCTTCGACGTACCCGCTCCAGTTGGCGCGCTCGCGCTCCAGGGCGGTCGTGCCCGCGCGGCTCAGCCGGTAGTACTTGGCCCGTCGACCCTTATCCGAGATGCCCCAGGAAGACACGAGCCAGCCTCGTTTCTCCATGCGGTGGAGGGCGGGGTAGAGCGCCCCCTCTTCGACCACGAGCGCCTCGTCGGTGCCTTCACGAATGCGGTCGAGGACCTCGAACCCGTGCAGTTCGCGGTCCCCCGCGAGCGCGGTGAGAACGAGGAGTTCGAGGGTGCCCCTGAGCAGGTCCAGTTCGTCGCGTGACACGGCAGTGCTCCGTCGGTCGGTTCATGACCTAAAACATTTAGGTCAGCACGATGGTAGTGGCCTAAAACATTTAGGTCAAGCTGGCCGTGAAACCTTCTGGCATCTATACTCGTCGGTATCTATACGCTTCACGACCCATGCCCCGAGAGCCGACGTGGCCGACGACACGAACCTCAGCCCGCACTGGTTTCAGATTCTCCTCGCCCTCGCCGCCGGGCCGCTGCACGGCACGGCGATCATGGAAGAGGTGCTCGAGCGCACCGAAGGCGAGATGAAGCT
>CBFGQV010000203.1:0-5587 GCA_965651045.1 uncultured bacterium | reverse complement strand
ATGGGCCGCCCGGCGCCGTCTTTCGGTCCTTCTCGCGCTCGCGGCCCTCGCGGTCACGGGCGTGAGTGTCGGTGGGTACTACGCCTACCGCACCTACGACTACGTCGAGCACGACAACGACTTCTGCCTGTCGTGCCACCTGATGGTCGAACCGTACGAGCTCTTCGCCGAGAGCGCGCACCAGGGGCTCGGCTGCAAGGCCTGCCACAAGCCGACGTTCGCGGCGCGGAGCCAGATGGCGCTCACGCAGGTTCTCGAGAACCCGGACTCGATCGAAGTCCACGCCGAGGTGCCGAACGACAAGTGTGCGTCGTGCCACATCGAGGGTGACCCGGAGAACTGGGAAACCATCGCCAACTCGGCGGGCCACCGGGTACACCTCGAATCCGACGACCCGGCGCTCGACGGCCTGATGTGCGTGGAGTGCCACTCGTCGTCGCTCCACCAGTTCGCCGCGACCGACGAGACCTGCGCCCAGTCCGGCTGCCATACCGACGTCGAGATCCAGCTGGGCCGCATGGGAGACTTCGCGATCCACTGTGCGGCGTGCCATGGGTTCAGCGCGCCGGTCGCCGACACGGCAGGCGTCGAAACGGCGCTCGCGGCCCTCGCGCCCGGCCGGAACGAGTGCCTGTCGTGCCACGTCATGCGAACGCTCGTCGAGATGCCGCCCGACGAACCGCACGGCCAGGTCTGCGCGAGCTGTCACAATCCGCACACGCAGGCCACGCCCGCGCAGGCCGTCGAGAGCTGCGCGACCGCGGGGTGCCACGCCGACGTGCAGGACCTCACGAGCTTCCATCGTGGCCTCGACCACCCGGTCGTCGAGAACTGCAGCTCGTGCCACGGGGCGCATGACTTCCGTGTCGATGGGGGCGACTGCCTCGCCTGCCACCAGGACGTGTTCGACGACGCGGCGCCGGGCGCCGTGAGCGGGGCGGGTGTCGCCGCAGCCGCGTCTGTTCCGGCCGCACGCTTCGCGGTGCTCGAACTCCATCCGCCCTCGGCCGGGTCGCTTCGACATGCTCGGACGAGCGCTGCGGAACAGGCCGCCCAGGTGGAACAGGAGCCGCAGGAAGCGCGCCCGTCACAGCGCGCGCCGATCGCGGGGGGCCAGGTCGTCTTCCGGCACGCGAACCACCGCGATGTCGAGTGTACCGCCTGTCACACCTCGGAGGAGCGCCACGGCGCGCTCACGATCCAGAGCATCACGGACTGCCGGAGCTGCCACCATGATGCGCCGGTCGCCGAGGACTGCCGCGCCTGCCACACCCCTGCCGCCCTGACGAGCCGGGGCATCACCGTCACCAGGACGATGGACCTCTCCGTCGGCGCCGAGCGCCGCACGGTCGGGTTCGAACACGCCGACCACGAGCAGGCGGAGTGCGCCACCTGCCACACCGAGGGCCTCACGCGCCCGTTCCAGGTCGCGTCGTGCGACGGCTGCCACACCGAGCACCACGCACCGACCGCGACCTGCACGACCTGTCACACGGCGCCCGCGCCCGACGCCCACACCGTCGACGCCCACGTCGGGTGCGTGGGCAGCGGCTGCCACTCCGACGTGCCCTTCGAGGGCGCCCCGCGTCAGCGGAACGGCTGCCTGTCCTGCCACCAGGACCTCGGCGACCACCAGCCCGGCCGTGAGTGCGTGACCTGTCACGTGCTGCCCGCTCCGATGCGAGGGGCCGAGTGATGCCCGGTCACCGGACCACCCGCTGCGGAGGCGGGCTCGCGCTCGCGGTCGCCGCCGCCGCTTTGGCGCCCGGCGTACTGGCCTCCGCGGGGCTCGCGGCACAGGGCATGCGCGGGTGGGCGCAGAGCACGGTGCGCTATTTCGAGCTGCGACCGCTCTCCGAGGGCGGAGCCTCCGCCGCCGAGGAGAGCGCCTGGGTCGGAACCCAGGACGTCGGGTTCACGGCGTGGGGGTTCGGCCTGCAGGGGCTCAGCTTCACGGGCCTCGCGCGTGCGCGTGACCGCCTGTCGGGCGACCTGGCCTGGCCGCTGGCCGACGACCCCGTCGATCTCATGGTGGCCTACGCCGAGCTTCAACGCGGCGCCCTCCGTGCGCGGCTCGGCCGCCAGAGCACACCTTCGGGGCTCGGCTTCAGCGGGTTCGACGGCGCCGCGCTTCGATGGATGGCCGGCGGGTGGTGGGTCGAAGGGTTCGGCGGGCGGAGCCTGGCGCGCGGCCTCAACGAAACGCGGCGCGAGGCGCTTCGGGGCATCGAGGACTTCGTGCCCGACCAGGAGGCATGGCTCTGGGGAGGCGTCGCGGGGCTACGGTTCGGCGTCACCGACCTGACGGCGCGCTACCAGCGCGAGATCATCGGCGATCGTTCGGGGCTCGTCGGCGAGCGCGCGTCGCTCGACCTGAGCACCGTCCTGCCGGGCGCGCTCCGGGTGCTCGCGTCGGCCGACTACGACGTGCCCTTCGATCGATGGGGCAAGGCGCACCTCACCGTTCAGCGGGCGCTGGTCGAGGGGCGGGTCCTGGCTCAGCTCGAAGCGCGCCGGTACGTGCCCTACTTCGAGCTCTCGACCGTGTGGGGCTTCTTCAGCCCCGTGCCGTACCATGAGGGTCGACTTCGCGTGAGCGCGGGGCTCTCGCGGGGCTTGGGAGTGCAGGTCGCGTTGGCCGCGCGCTCGTACGGCGATCCGTCGACCACCACCATCTTTCGGCCGCTGGAAGACGACGGCTGGCAGGCCGAGTTCACCGGGTTCTGGTCGGCCGACGAGGCGCTCCGGCTCGAGGCGACCTACCAGCTCGACTGGGGAGCGTCGGCGTACCTGAGCTCGCTCGATGCCGGCGCGCGCTGGCAAGCCACCGAGGCGCTCGCGCTCCGCGTCGACGCCACGACCTTCCAGCAGTTCGAGGCGTTTCGCCTGGGCGACGGGCGCGCCCTGGGCGGTGGCCTCAGCCTCGAGTGGAGGGTCGCGCCCGCGGTCGCGGTCGACGGTGGCCTCTTCGTGATGCGGCACGACGCCGGGCGGGGCGAGCCCGACGACCGCTGGAACCAGACGCGTAGCTGGTTCGGCCTCCGGTACGGCTTCGGTGAGGACCCCGGCCTGGTCAGGAGAACGCGATGAGATCCAGAGTCGTGGGTGCGGCCGTCGCGGTGTTCTGTGGACTGGTCGTCGCGCCGCTCGCCGTGAACCTGCCGGCGGCGGAGCAGGAGGAGCCCTTCCCGCACCTCGCCCATCAGGGGCTGTTCCCGCTGTGCACGGGGTGCCACACGGGGATTCCCGAAGGTGACGCTGCGACCCTCTACCCCGCTCCCGCGTCGTGCGCGGGGTGCCATGACGGCGTCGAGGAGCCGCGGGTGGACTGGCGGCCCGCGCCGCGACCTGGAGGCATTCTCGATTTCTCGCATCCGGCGCACGCCGGAGACGTCGCGCGTGAAGGCGGCGAGCCGGTGGAGTGTGCCGACTGCCACGTGGCCGAGGCGGGCCCCCGCATGGCGGTCGTGCCCCTGGAGCCCGCGCGTTGCCTCACCTGTCACGGCGACGATCCCGGAGAACACGTCGAGGCGTCGACCAACTGCACGCGGTGCCACCTGCCGCTCGCGCGTTCGGAGAGCGGCGAGACGCGGGTCGGCGTGATGTCGCGGCCCGTCGATCACGACGCGGCCGACTTCCTCGCCGCACACGCGCCCGAGGGGCGTCGCGCCGTGAACCGCTGCGCGACCTGCCACGTGCAGGAGCGCTGCGTATCGTGCCACGTGGATCCGCGTTTGGACGCGATCCAGGCGCTTCCGGCCGCCCCGGCGGACTGGCGCCTGCCCGCGATGGACGCGCGCTATCCGGTGCCGATCTCGCACGACGACCCGGCGTTCGAGCGCCTGCACGGAACGCCGCTCCCGGCGGCGGCCGAGTGCTCGACCTGCCACACGCGCAACGACTGCGCCGCATGCCACCTGGCGCCGCTGCCCTCGCCGGCGAACGAGCTCCTGCCGCGCCCGGCATCTTCCGCTCCGGCCGCGGTCGAGCGCCCCGACACGCCTCGCGTGGTGCGCCCGAACGGCGGGCCCGGCGTCGGGCTCGAGGGGCGCCTGCCGGGCTCGCACGAGAGTCCGTTCTTCCTCGCCGCGCACCCGACCATCGCCGCCGCCGCGGCCGAGTCCTGCGCCTCGTGCCACACGCAGAGCTACTGCGCCGCCTGTCACGATGCCCCGCGTGCGCCCGGCTACCACCCGCCGAACTTCGTGACCCGCCACGCGGCCGCGGTGGGCAGCCAGGCGATGGAGTGCTCGAACTGCCACAACACGCAGGCCTTCTGCCAGCAGTGCCACGTCGAGATGGGGTTCGGCGCCCAGGGCCGCCTCGGCTCGGGCTATCACGACGCCGAGCCGCTCTGGCTGCTCCGGCACGGCCAGGGTGCGCGTCAGGGCCTCGAGCAGTGCGCGTCGTGCCACACGCAACGCGACTGCCTGCAGTGCCACAGCCAGTTCGGGGCGTTCAAGGTGAACCCGCACGGACCGGACTTCGACCCGGTGCGCGCGCGCGAACGCAACCCATGGATCTGCAGCGCGTGCCACATCGGAGGCGCGCTCGGAGGAGGAGCACCGTGAGACGACGCAGGTGGTGGGGCTTCGCGGCGTGGACCCTGGCGGCGCTGGCCGCCGGCGCCTGCGCCGAACCCCCGGACGATCAGCGCACCGACACCCTGGACCCGAACGCCCCCGCCCGCGCGGCGCTCTCGGCCGGGGCGCTGGCGCAGCTCGACTCGGGCAACGCGGCCTATCGCGCCGCCGCCTACGAGCAAGCCCTTCGCCACTACCAGCGGGTGATCGACGAGGCGCCCGACCAGCCCACCGGGTGGTTCGGCCTCTACATGGCCCACCACGCCCTGGGCAACCTGGCCCAGGCCGATTCGGCGCTCGAGCGTGCGCGCGAGGTGGCGCCGGGGGCGTCGCTCATGCGTCCCGGACCGGACGACACGCTGCCCGAGGGCGGCGGCGGGTCATGACTCGAGCCGTTCGGAGGCGCATCCCCGCGCTGTTCGCGGCAATGGCGCTGGGAGCGATGGCGCTCGGTGCGACGGCGTGCGCCGAGCACGAGTTCGAGCCGCCCGACCAGGATGTTCGAATCGCGCGCGCCGACAGCCTGTTCGACGCCGGGCGGTTCGACACGCTGACGTGGGCGAGCGACTCGCTCCGGGCCATCGAGGGCAACGTCGTCTACAGCGCCTCGTGCCGGAACTGCCACGGACCGCTCGGTGAAGGGGGCACCCCCTATGCCGACCAGCGCGGCCTCGACGTGCCGTCGCTGGTCGCGCCCGACTGGCGTTGGGCCGATCAGCCCGACTCGGTACGCCACCGCATCTGGGTCGGCCACATCGAGGGCATGCCCAGCTGGGGGCTGGGCAGCCTCACCGACCGGGAGATCGACGCGGTCGCGTACTACGTGCTCGGAGTATTGCGGCCCGAGGTGCTCCAAGGGCGTTGACAGGCGCCGCCCTCCGGCCATCTTTATGGGCTCCGGAGTCGAGCTTTCCGAACTCCGGGTCTTGCCCTGCTAGCTCAACTGGCTAGAGCAACTGACTCTTAATCAGTAGGTTCGGGGTTCGAGTCCCTGGCGGGGCACT
>CBFGQV010000202.1:0-5597 GCA_965651045.1 uncultured bacterium | reverse complement strand
CGCCTGCCCGCGGGCCGTCCTTCTGTCCCGGTCCTCGAGCGCCGTCATGCGAATCCCCACGACCCTGGCTCTTCTCGCCCTCACCGCGACCCCGCTGGCCGCGCAGGCCCCGATTCCGCCCGATGCCCAGATCGCGCTGGCCGTGCAGGCCGCGCCGCCCGACCGGCGTGAGGCCGCGACGGTGCAGGGGTACGACGAGAACGGCACGTTCGTCACCCTTCGCGAGGGCACGAACGACATGGTCTGCATGGCTCCGAACCCCGCCGCCGAGGCGTTCGAGGTGTCGTGCCACCACACCGGGCTCGAGCCCTACTTCGCCCGCGGCCGCGAGCTTCGCGCCCAGGGGCACGGGGGGCAGGAGGCCACCGCCATGCGCTGGCAGGAGGTCGAGGCGGGCACCCTGGAACTGCCCTACGGCACCGTGAACTACATTCTGCACGGCAGCGGCTACGATCCGGCGACGAACGAGATCCTGGATCCGTTCCTGCGGTGGGTGATCTACACGCCGGGCGCCACGCCCGAGTCGACCGGGCTGACGAGCCAGGCCGCCGAGGGTGCGCCTTGGCTCATGTTTCCGGGCACGCCCGGCTCGCACATCATGATCGTGCCGCCCCGGTCGGGTGGGGGCTCCTGAGGCCCACTCGTCACGTGAGCCGTGTCCCGCTCGTTCTGCGCTATGAAGGGTGACGCCCTTCACCTTCAGTGCGGTGGCGGAAAGGACTTCGGGAGGCGGCCATGACGATGGTATTCACGATGTGACGACATAGATCACGCCCGACGCGGGCGTCGGGGGCGGTGGCCGGTCGGTCATCGCCCCCCTTCCTTTTTCTGATACGCGTGCGAGGAGCGGACGGACGATGATTGAAGCGAAGGAGCAAGCGACGGACGAACCCCGGATCCGCCCGGATCGGGCGTCGCCCGACGTGCCGGTGGCGATGTCCGCGGACGAGTTCCGCTCGGCGGGCCACGCACTGATCGACCGCATCGCGGCGATGCTCGAGGGTCTGCCCCGACGGTCGGTTACCGCCGGCGAAGGGCCCGAGGCCGTGCGCGAGGCGCTCGGTGCCGACGCGCCGCTCCCGGACGGCGGGCGCCCGGCGGGCGAGCTTCTCGAGCACGCAGCGGACCTTCTGAGCGGGCACTCGCTCTTCAACGGCCACCCGCGGTTCTTCGGCTACATCACGGCCTCGCCCACGCCCATCGGCATGCTGGGGGATCTCCTCGCCGCCGCGATCAACCCGAATGCCGGCGCGTGGGTGCTCTCGCCGATGGCTTCGGAGATCGAGGCCCAGACGGTGCGCTGGATCGCCGAACTGATCGGGTACCCGTCGACGACGGGCGGGCTGCTGGTGAGCGGCGGCAACATGGCGAATTTCGTGGGATTCCTCGCTGCACGGGCGCGCGCCGGGTCGCGCTCCGACATCAGGAGCCGCGGCGTCGGCGGCGAGGGCGCACCTCGATTCACCGTCTACGTATCGGCGGAAACACACACCTGGGTGCAGAAGGCGGCCGACCTCTTCGGGCTCGGGACCGACGCGGTGCGCTGGGTGCCGACCGACGGCTCCTTCCGTATGGACCTGGACGCGCTTCGGGACGTCGTGGCGAGAGATCGGGCCGAGGGGTTCGAGCCCATGCTCGTCGTGGGCACGGCGGGATCGGTCATGACCGGGGCTGTCGATCCGCTGCCGTCGTTGGCCGAGTACTGCGACTGCGAGGGCCTGTGGTTCCACATCGACGGCGCGTACGGGGGGGTGGCGGGGGTGTCGGGCCTGGCGCCCGCCGAGCTGCGTGAAGGCATCGCACTCGCCGACTCGGTCGCGGTGGATCCGCACAAGTGGCTCTACGCGCCGCTCGAGGCCGGGTGCGCGCTCGTGCGCGACGCCGAGGCGCTCCGAGACGCGTTCGCCTATCACCCGCCCTACTACCATTTCGGGGCGGAAGCCATCAACTACGTGGACCTGGGCATGCAGAACTCGCGCGGGTTCCGGGCGCTCAAGGTGTGGCTCGCGCTGCAGCAGGCGGGGCGCGAGGGCTACCGGCGCATGATCGATCAGGACATCGAGCTCGCGCGTCGCATGGAGCGGCGGGTTCAGGCCGACCCGGAGCTGCAGGCGATGGCGCAGGGGCTCTCCATCACCGCCTTCCGGTACGTGCCCGCTGCGTTGCGCGGCCGCCAGGACGAAGCGGAGGTCGCCGAGTACCTCGACGACCTGAACCGGGAGATCCAGGCGCGCATCGAGCGCGGCGGCGAAGCGTTCCTTTCCAACGCGGTCATCGGCGGGCGGTACGCGCTCCGTGCGTGCATCGTGAACTTCAACACGACCGACGCCGACGTCGACGCGCTACCGACGATCGTGACGCGAGTGGGTACGGAGGTGCACGCCGCGCTCGGCGGGCCGGCGTAGGCGGGTCGTCATAGGCGGGCCGGGCCGTTCACGGGGCGCCGGCTACCGGACCGGGCGGCGCCTCGAGCGCCCGTCGGCAACTCGGAACCAGATAGAGGTTGGCCGCCAGCCGCCCGGCGAGGAACGCCAGGAACGCGGCCGTGACGCCGACCAGCCCGAAATGCCACCCGAAGACCGGAAACAGGAGCGCCACGATGAGCACTTCCGTCACCGTCGCTCCGGTGATGGCGCCCGTCCGCCGCCCCTGGACGATCATCGCCCGCTGCAGCGAGAGGAGCACCGAGAGCGCCGGCAGCGGCACGAGCACCCGTGCCGGCACGACGGCGTATGCGGCGAGCTCGGGCGTCAGCCCCGAGATCGTGATGAACCAGACGTCGGCCAGCGGCGTGAAGGCCACCAGGCCCAATAGCCCCGACGTGACGAGCCCGAGTCCGAGGGCGAAGCGGCCGACCACGGCAATGTGCTCGTTCCTGCGCCCCAGCATCGCGATCGCGACCTCCTGATACGCGAGGCCCTGCGAGCGGAAGAGGAACGACAGGGCCAGCACCACCGGGAAGACCGCGAGCGATTCGAGCGGCGCCACCGAGCGACCCATGAAGAAGGTCAGCATGGGTTGCACCGCGAGGCCGATGATCGAGGTCAGCGCGAGCGGCAGGTAGAAGCGCGCGATCGAGCGGTAGCTCGCGTGATCGGGCGGCGCGTCGGCGGGCGGGGCGGACCGCTTGAGGTCGCGCACGGGGCCGACGGTCATCCACCACGCGACGAGCGCCTCGACGACCACGCCGACCGAGAGCGCCGTGGCGCCCACCCACGCCCCGGGAATCTCGAGCAGCGTCGCGGCCGCGACCCCCGCGCCGACCATCGCCACCAATCGAATCGCCGTGCCGAGCGCGACGAGGCGCGCGCGCCCCGACCGGATCAGCACGCCCTGGAGGAAGCGCCGAATGCCGATCGCCGCCGGCCACGGCAGGAGGATCCAGAGCGCCCCGCGCGTCAGTTCGGCGACTTCGTGCGGCAGCCCCACCAGGGTCTCCATGACCGTGCGGTAGACGGTCGGGTGCAGCAGGACCAGCAGCAATGCGGTGGCGCCGGCGTTCAGGGCCCAGGTGAAATTCCGCAGGTGCCGGTAGGTGAGCCGGTCCTCCACCAGCGCCGTCGAGGCGCTCAGCAGCATGATGACCGGCGCCTCGATCAGAATCGCGAACGCGAAGGCGACGCCGTGCGCGGCGAGGTTGAAGGCCGGATCCGCGAGCCGTGCGATGACGGCCGCGAGGAAGGGGCCCTCGGAGGACATCATCAGCCAGGTGGCCGCGAGGGGCAGCCAGACGGCGAAGATCGAGCGAACGGTGGGTCTCGTCTCGGACATCGACTACACTAACAGAATGGCGAGAATGTGCGACCCCGTCCGCTCCGGTCGTCGGCGACCGTGCTGACCTGGCTGCTGGCGTCGGCGGCGGCCGTCGGCTTCGTGCTGTACCTTCGCCGCCGCCCGAGGAACGACCGCGACTGGGCGAGCGACCACGCACGCCCGGCGCGCGTGCGCTTGCTGGACGGCACGGCCCGCATCCAGGACCTGCGCGACTTCCGGCACACCGCGCCGAACGCCTTCGTAGAGCGGTACCGCGACGTCGACTTCGGACTCGACGAAGTGCGGGGCGTATGGCTGGTGCTCGCGCCCTTCGCCCGGCCGCGCCTCCGACCCCTCGCGCACACCTTCGTCAGCTTCGAGCTGACCGGCGGCCGCTATCTGGCGATCTCGGTCGAGGCGCGGCGCGAGACCGACGAGGCCTATTCGATCGTCGGCGGGCTACTCCGACGGTTCGAGATCACCTACGTGATCGGCACCGAGCGGGACCTGATCGGGCTCCGGGCGCTGCGCGGAGATCCCCTTCATCTGTACCGTTCGATCGCCTCGCCGGCCCGCGCGCGGGCGCTGCTCAGCGACATGCTCGAGCGCGCCGAGCGGGTGCGCACCCGACCTGAGTTCTACCACTCGATCGTCAACAACTGCGCGACGAACCTGCGCGATCACCTGAACCGGATCATCGACGATCCGCTTCCCTGGGGATGGGGGGTCGTGTTTCCCGGCCTTCTGGACCGCTTCGCGCGGGAGCACGGGCTGCTCGCGGGGTCGGGCAGTCTCGAGGTGCTGCGCGCGACACACCGTGTGGAGGCGTCTGCCCGCGCGGCGCTCGAGAACGGCGCGGCGGACTTCAGCGCGGCGATCCGCCACGGACTGCCGGCCGACGCCCTGCCGAAACGCGACGCTTGACCGCCGGTGGGGGCGGGTGGTAGCGTTGAAATAACCTGCAAAGGGCAAACCATCGGTAACGGTGGGACGCAAAGCCAGGGGTCCATCGGCCACACTCCGTTGGATCGCCCAGCTGCCAGGACGGGGGCGGACCGCATGAGTCCGCCGCCCGCCGCCCGGCGCATGTGTTGTGTGCCGGGTTTGTTTGTGGACTGGGGTCCCGCGCGAGCGGACTCCAGCCTGGCTGCGCGTGCGTCTCACCCGGGCCTTCTTGGCCGCCGATCGAACGTTCACGATGGGTGAGACGGAGCAGACACGACATGCGAGTGCTGGTGCTGCGGTTGAGACGGTTGGTGGACCCGAGGGCTTGGATTTCCAGGATCGCGCGTTCCGACCTGGTGCAGTGGTAGGCTCAACGCCGCACGAGGGACCGGGCGCCGAGGGTCGCCATCACCGCGAGAGGAAGCGCGGCGGCCCGGAGCGTGGGTGAGGCCACGAGCAGCGGGGCGCACATCACTGCGATGACGCCCATGCCGGCCCGTACGCGCGCCGTCGAGAGGGTGCCGCCGCCGCGGTCGGGTGGTGAGCGGAGCGGGCCGGTACGCGCGATCGCAAGGCCGAAGAGGGCCAGGGCGCCGACGCCGAGCGCAAGCGCTGGATCCAGGTCCAGCACGGGGCGCGCGACGTCGGGAGCCGCCCCTCGCCAAGCGTGGAGCGCGGCGGCCCCGAGACAGACCGCCGCAAGGACGCCATGCCGGCGGGGGCCGGCCGGCGCGAGCCGTCGGTCGAGCAGGAATGCGAACGACGCCGATGCGAGGGGCGCCCAGAGGTGGGTCGCGCCGGCAGCGACCGCAGAGAACCCGGCGACGCCCAGGGCGTCGAGCCCCGTCGGCTCGGGACCCACCGTGCGGTTCACGAGCCGGGCCTGGAAGAGTGCCGTG
>CBFGQV010000201.1:0-5689 GCA_965651045.1 uncultured bacterium | reverse complement strand
AGCATCGCGCGCAGGACCGCGGCGTCGTGGCGGTCCTGCGGCCGATCCGCCGCCCGTTTCGAGCGAAGGATGTCTTCGAGCGAGGCGGCCAGCAGCTCCGTGCCGAAGACCTCGAAGCGCACGGCGCCTCGCTCGAGGTCGGCGAACCCCTCGGTGCCCGCAGGCCGGAAGATCACGTCGAGACGCCCCGCGTCGGTGACCAGGTTCCAGGTCTCGGCCCGCGCGAGCGTGCGCGCCGTGCAGTCGAACGGAAGGCCCTCGGGGATTCCCTCGGTGAACACACGAGCACCCAGGGTCCGAAGGGCGGCCGCCAGCCGATCGAGATTCTCGGAGTCGCGGTCGGGCGTCACATCGGCGTCGGCGGTCACTCGCGGAAAGCCCTGCAGCCGGGCGGCGAGGGCACCCACCAAGACGTATCGCACGCCGTGCTCGGCGAGCACCCGGACGATGCGCTCCGGGTCGAACGCGGCACGATCAGACACGTCGCGCCGCCTGGATGAACCGGTCGACCCCGGCGACCTCGCGAAGCCGCTCCTCCGGACGGAGCGACAGAATGCGCTTCACGTCGTCGAGCATGTGCGAGTCCACGACGGGCCGTTCCGTGATCTGGCAGCGCAGTTCGGCGCCCGCGGCCTCGAGCAGGCGGAGGAGTGTCTCGCTGGACGGATCGGTGCGTCCCCCTTCGATGCGTGCCACCACGGATTGCGACGTGCCGGCGCGCTCCGCCAGCGCGCGCTGCGTGAGTCCGGCGCGGCGGCGAGCCTGCCGAAGAAGTTCGGGCGGGCGGAACGGCATCGACTCGTGCATGGACGAAAGATAGCTGATCTGCTATCGCACGGCCAGCGCGGAGCCCGCGGAAGGCCCTTGGCATGTGCATGTTTCATGTGCATTATGGGGCATGGAAACGCGCATCCACATCCTGGTTCGCGAAGCGGACAAGGCCCGCTACCGGCATCAGGCCGAGCGAGAGGGAGTCTCGCTCGGGGCGTGGCTGCGCGAGGCGGCCGAAGAGAAGCTGGCGTCGGCGCGCGCCCGTCGATTCCGGTCCGTGGGGGAGCTGCGCACGTTCTTCGAGTCACGCGACGAGCACGAAGCGAGGCCCGAGCCCGACTGGGACGAGCACCGCCGGGTGATCGAGGGGTCCAAGAGGCCAGGCGACGTCTCGTGACCTTCGTCGACACGAACGTCTTCATGTATGCCGTCGGTGGGCCGCACCCGCTGCGGTCCGAGGCACGTATGTTCTTCGAGTCCGCGCTCGCCGACGGACGCGCGCTCGTCACCTCGGCGGAGGTACTGCAGGAGTTCCTGCACGCCTACCTGCCCCCGAATCGCCGGGACACGCTTGATGCGGCACTCGCCCTGGTGGACGGCTGCGTGGAGCGTATCTGGCCGGTCGAGGCTGGAGACGTGCGGCTCGCGCGAGCACTGGCCGACGAGCACCGGGCACTCGGCGCCCGCGACCTGATCCACCTCGCGTGCTGCACACGCCGCGGGGCGACCGATGTGCAGACCTTCGACCGGCAGCTCGCGGCCGCGTGGGGTGCTCGCGGCCACTGAGACGTTTCCGCGGAAACGTCGGGAACGTCGGAAACGCCAAGACGCGCGGGATCGCACGAGAAGTCCGACGTGAAATGGAGCCAGCCGGGATCGAACCGGCGACCTCCTGCTTGCAAAGCAGGCGCTCTCCCAACTGAGCTATGGCCCCGAGGGCCCAAAGCTACCGCGTCGGCGAAGCGGTTTCCACCCTTCCTCTTTCGCCGACGCCGTCCGGGCACCACCGTGGAGAATGGGGTACCTTGAGCCACTCCGTCCCGTGAGGGTGAGCCCGTGCATCGTCGCATGCTCGTCTTGCTGCTGGTCGCGTCCGCCGTCGGTGCCTGCGATGCCTCTCGGGGCCCGACCGCCCGCGCGGAGACCCTGGCGTGTTCGCTCCACGACCCCGCGGCGACGCGCGTGGCGGCGTCCGACGACCAGACGGTACCCGCCGGCGTCCGCTTCGCCGACACCCTCGACGTTCAGCTGACGATCGGCCCCTCGACGCTCCTTCCGGAAGGCGAGACCGGCCCCCGGCTCGACGTCCTGACCTTCGGCGACGGGCACACCGGTCCATCGGTTCCCGGTCCGCTCGTACGCGCACCCGTGGGCACGACGGTCCTGGCGCGCGTCTGCAACACGCACCCCGACACCGTATGGCTGGTCGGCCTCGCCGATCGGGGCGACACGGTCGCGGCGCCGCCGGGGGTCACGACGGAATCCGTCTTCACCCTCGACGCGGCCGGCGTGCGCGTGTATCGCGGCATGACGCGTGAGGACACGATCATCCGACCCTTCGGACCGACGGCGAGCCTCGCCGGCGCGGTGGTCGCGGACGGCACGGAGCGGTGGGGCGACCGCGTGCTGGTCATCACCGACTGGGCTCCCGAGACCTCGGGCGATCGGTTCGCCCTGATGATCAACGGCCGGTCCTGGCCGCAGACCGAGCGACTCCGCTACGACGTGGGCGACACGGCCCGCTGGCTCGTGGTCAACGCGAGCCCCGTCGAGCACCCGATGCACCTGCACGGGTTCCACTTTCTCGTGACGGCTCGCGCGAACGCGGTGTACGACTCGATCTACCCGGCCGAGCGGCGGCGTCTCGCCGTCACCGAGCTCCTCCGCGTGTACGAGAGCATGGCGATCGAGTGGGTTCCCGAGCGGGGCGGCCGCTGGCTCTTCCACTGTCACATCGCGTCGCACATGGACGACGTGCAGCGCGCCTTCATGCTGGGTGTCGAGCCGGAGCCCGCCGTGATGCACGCCGACCATCACGCGGAGCGCGCCATGGCCGGGCTGGTGCTCGGCATCGAAGTGACGGGCGAGCCGGCCGACGGTCTGGCCGGCGGCCCGGCGACCCGGCGCGAGCGGCTGGTCGTGAACGACCGGCCCGACGTCTACCCCGACGGTGACCCGGGGCTGGGCTACGTGCTGCAGCGCGGCGACGAGCCGGCGGAAGACTCGATCGTCGTGCCCGGCCCGCCGATCGTGCTCACCCGGGGCGAGCCCGCCGAGGTGGTGGTCGTCAACCGTACCCCCGATCCGACCGCCGTCCACTGGCACGGCCTCGAGATCGAGAGC
The DNA here is from genome assembly GCA_965651045.1 of uncultured bacterium. Taxonomy (GTDB): domain Bacteria; phylum Gemmatimonadota; class Gemmatimonadetes; order Longimicrobiales; family Gaopeijiaceae; genus Gaopeijia. The sequence goes on along the minus strand of CBFGQV010000201.1, from coordinate 2,575 downwards.
TTCTACGACGGCGTGCCCGGTTGGACCGGCGACGACCGGCGCACCACGCCGTTGATCGCCCCCGGAGACTCGTTCGTCGTACGGCTGGCCCCGCCGCGCGCGGGCACGTTCATCTACCACTCGCACGCCGACGAGCTCCGGCAGCTCGGGTCGGGGCTGTTCGGTGCGGTCCTCGTGCTCGAGCCGGGCGAGGCCTTCGACCCCAGCACCGACCACGTGCTCGTGTTCTCGATGGCCGGCCCGAACCTCGAGATCGCACCCATCGTGGCCAACAACGGCCGGGACCCGGTGCTCGAGCTCCAGGCGGGGGTCCCGCACCGCATTCGCATCATCAACATCACGGCCGACGACCTGGTCGAGATGGAGATCTTCGAGGGCGAGACGCCGGTGCCCTGGCACGTGCTCGCGCTCGATGGCGCCGACGTCGGGCCCATCCACCAGGGCGAACACGCGGCCTTTCTGGTGACCGGACCCGGCGAGACCGCGGACGTCGAGATCGTTCCGCGGGGCGGTGACCTGCGTCTCGTCGTGCGGTCGTTCAACGAGTTCGAATCGGTCGTTCGCGTGCGTCCGCCGGGCACGTGAACCTTGCACGGCGTCGGCGGTCGACGCCAAGAGCGGCGAACTGCTCTGGGCGTTCGTGGGCTGATGTGAACGCGCCCGACGCGCCCCCCCGAGGGAGGCGCGCCGGGCGCGGTTCGGGCGCGTCGTCGACCGTCGGTCGTGCTCCGGCTCGAGCGCCCTGCTCGGTGCGTAGGGTCGTGCTCAAGCCGCGAGCGCGTCACGCTCCGAGCGACCCGCCCGCCAGGCGTCGAGGCTGAACGCCCCGGGACCCGCCAGCGCCAGCGCGAGCGCCGCGGCGAAGAGGGTCAGCGGAAACTCGATGCCGCCGGGGGCGAAGAAGCCCTCGGGCAGATGCACGAACAGCATGGCGCCCAGCATGACGGCCGCGAGCCCCACGCTGGTCACGCGCGTGAAGAGCCCCGCGACCAGCGCGATGCCGCCCAGGAACTCGATGAGCGAAACCGCCGGTGCCGTCAGCGAGGCCAGCGGCACACCCATCTGCTCCATGCCGCCGGTCACCCCGGCCAGCCCGAAGACGAAGAGCTTCTGCGCACCGTGCGCGATGAAGACCACCCCCACGACGGTGCGGAGCAGGGCGAGCGCCGCGTGGACGCGGGTCGGGGTCGAGGTCGAGGGGGCGATCGTGGTCGGGGTCATGGTCGGTCTCCTTGGGTCATGTCGTGTGGTTTCACGCTCTGTGTGTAAACAAATATTCGGTCGTGGGGATTCTCCTGCTGCGTCTCGAGGGGTCGTGCAGGGAATCCCCTAGGTACAGATCGTGTTCCTGATGCGGCTCAGGACCTCGATCAGCGCGTGCAGGTCGTCGGCGTCGACCTCGCCGAGGTGGCGCTCGTGCATCGCCGCGACGGGTGCGTCCAGCGCTTCGAGCACTTCGAGCCCTCGACCGGTGATCGTGGCCGTCACGAAGCGGCGATCCTCCGCGCTCCGCGACCGGGCGATGAGACCCTGCGCCTCCATGCGGTCCAGGAGCCGGGTGCCGTCGGGCACGCGCGCGAGCATGCGCTCCATCACCTCGCCGCGGCAGAGCCCCTGCTCGCCCGCGCCCCGCAAGATGCGGAGCACGTTGTACTGGGTCAGCGTGATGCCGTGCTCCTTGAGCGCCTCGCCGACCGCGTGCTCGAGCACGGCCCAGGTACGCCCGAGGTTCAGGAAGGCCTCTTCTTCGAGGCTTCCGAACGGCTTGGTCTGCCGAATCTCGTCGCGCAGGTCGGGGCACATGCCGAAGACAATAGGTGTTGTCACACACGTTGTCAAGGTGAGCCGGTTCATCCGTCGTCCGCGACGGCGGTCGTGGGATCGACGGCGACGGCGCGCCGGGCAGGCAGCGCGGCCGCCGCCGCGACCCCGAGCAGGAGCACGACCGTGGCGCCCACGTACGAGGTGGCGTCGAGCGCCGTGACCCCGTAGAGGTAGCCCTCGACCAGCCGTCCGAGCCCGGCGGACGCCGCGAGTCCGAGGGCGACTCCACCGGCGGCGGCCGTGGCGGCGCCGGCCACCGTCGCGATCACGACCCGCCCCGGCCCGGCCCCGAGCGCCATGCGAATGCCGATTTCGCGGGTGCGCCGCCGCACCCCGAAGGTGACCATCGCGTACACGCCGACCGCGGTGACCAGCACCGTGACGCCTGAGAGCAGGCCGAGCAGCGAAAGCCCGAAGCGCTGCGGCATCATCACCCGACCGAGCTGCTCGTCCACTCGACGCGCGTCGTGTACCGGAAGGCCCGGGTCGAAGCGTGCGAGTTGATCACGCAGCGCGGCGAGTACCACGCGCGCGTCGGTTCCCTGCCCCGCCCCGCGGGCGACTACGTGCACGCGGTTTGCCGCGAGCCCCGCGTTCTGCGCGAGCGGAAGGAACGCGTAGGCCGAGCGGGGCTCGTCGATGGCGTGCGCGTGGTGGTCGTCGACCACCCCGACGACGGTGACGGGGTCGAGCCCCCGCATGAGCACGAAGGTGCGCCCGAGCGCCGGCTCGCTGGGCCAGAACAGCTCGG
>CBFGQV010000200.1:0-5699 GCA_965651045.1 uncultured bacterium | reverse complement strand
AGCGGCGTGAGCGGCACGTGCAGGTCGAGCGAGCCCGCCGCGTAGCGGCAGCCGCCGTCGCAGTCCGGAAAGAACCAGTCTCCGGTAGCCGCGAGTCGAAACCCCCCGGGAAGCCCGAGCGCGAGCCGGGCGCCCAGCCCGTCGGCGCCGGCGAAGAGGTCGTTCGCGTGCACGGCGTGCACGCCCGGCGCGAGCTGGGCCGACGCATCGCCCGGCGTCGACGCCACGAGCGCCGCGAGGGCCAGGGCCAACGTCGCCGCCTTCATCGCTTCACGCGCCGTCGTCGTCGACCAGCCGTATGCGGTCGGGGGCGTTCGGCACCGCACACAGAAACTCGAAGGGCTCCTCACCCTCGGCCCGGTACCAGTGCGGTACACCGGCCGGAATGAAGACCACGTCGTCGGCGCGGACGTCGAAGGTCTCGTCGCCGATCCCCACCGTCGCTCGCCCCCTGAGCACGTACTGCTCGTGCTCCACCTCGTTGGTGTGACGGGGCATGCCGCCTCCCGGCTGCATGATGAAGCGACGCAGCGCGAAGTGGGGCCCTTCACCGGGGCCGATCAGGACCTGTCGCACGGTACCCGAGCCGGCCGACACGGGCTCGGCCTCGACGGACGAAGCCCGACGCACGAACATGGACACGGCCTACCTCCTTCTTCTTGACGGGATTCGAAGGGTGCTACACCAAAACGCAAGATGCGGACCATGAGCGGCTCCGCCACCACTCCCGGCCCACCGGGATCGATGAAGCCGACCGAGCCCGGAGAAGGCACGGGGGCCGCGCGTCCGACGGTGCCGGTGGTCGCGGCGGTGATCGAGCGCGGCGGCCGGTACCTGCTCGGGCGACGGCCCGCGCACAAACGGCACGGAGGCCTTTGGGAATTCCCGGGTGGCAAGCTGCACCCGGGTGAGACGCTCGCCGATGCGACGGCGCGCGAGCTCCACGAAGAGCTGGGGCTCGAGGTGGAGACGGTGGGCGCCGAGCTCTTCCGGCGGCGCGACCCGGGCAGCCCCTTCGTGATCGTCTTCGTCGAGGTGCGGGTGGCGGCCGGCGAGCCCACGGCGATCGAGCACGAGCGGGTGGAGTGGTTCACCCCGACGGCCGCGGCCGCGCTGCCGCTCGCCCCTACCGACCGCGCCTTCGTCGAAGAGGTGCTGAGCGGTCGCGCCGCTCAATCCTCTTCGAACGCCGAGCCGCCCCCCGCCCCGCCCTCCTGACCCGCAGCCACCAGGCTGCGGAGCCACTTCGAGCGGCCGCGCGGCACGTGGTGCTGCAGGCGGCCGTCGCGAACGAATCCCCACGCGACCACGTGGCCCTCGAACACGAGCGCGGCGTAGCCCTCGGGGGCGTCGGGGCGCACCTCGCGGCCGTCCAGGAGGGAAAGCCAGGTCGTGCGGTCCAGCACGATACGCCGGCGGGTCACCGCGTCGTCGAGCCACTGGAGCAGGTCGTTCGTGGCGCGCGGCGGACCGTCACCGCCGAGGTCCATGGCGCGAAGCCCCAGCGCGACCAGCCTCCAGTGCCCACCCGGGGTCCAGTCCTCGACAGGCCAGCTCGGGCACCCGTGCAGCCAGAGATTGGAGCCGCGCCGCATCCAGCGGCGGTCGGCGAAGGCGTCGGGCGAGACCCCCCAGGCGTCCTCGAGAATCGCCCGGGCCGCGGCGACGTCCTGCCGGGCGCCCTCCGGGTCGTCGCCAGGAAAGACGTCGGGCACCGGCCGCCATCCGTCGTGGGCCGACCGCGAATCCCCCTCGTCGGGGCCCTCGTTGGGCCCCTCGCCCGCGCCCTCGCCGGGCGCCTCGCCCCGCCGCACCAGCCGGCAGAGGAAGAGCCCGCCCGAATCGAGGTGGTGCGGGTAGAGCCGCACGGCACCCTCGAGGCGCGGGTCGTAGGCCGCGCCCTCGAAGCTCGTCACGCCGCGCGCATGCGGCACGCCCGGATCCAGCCACTCGACGTCGACCTCGTCGCCCCGCTCGGCGAGCACGCGGCTCACGATCGCCTCGTTCTCTTCGGGCCCGAAGGTGCAGGTCACGTAGAGAATCGTGCCGCCCGGCCGCGTGACGTCGATCGCGCGGCCGAGCAGGCGCTCCTGCGCGCGCGTCACCTGCTTCATGAACCGCCGCGAGCGCGAGGGCAGACGCCCGCCCTTCTTCCGCACCGTACCGAGCGCCGAGCAGGGCACGTCGACCATGACGCGGTCGAAGCGCGCTTCGGTCGGAAAGGTGCGGCCGTCGCCCGCCACCACCATGACGTTCGTGTGGCCGAGCCGGTAGAGGTTGCCGAGCAGGGCGCGTATGCGGCCTTCGTTCACCTCGGCGGCCACGAGCGGCCCGCGGCCCTCCATCAACTCGGCGAGGTGCGTGGTCTTGCCCCCGGGCGCCGCGCAGAGGTCGAGCACGCGCTCGCCCGGCCGGACTCCGAGCAGCGGCGCGGCGATGCCGGTGGTCGCCTGCTGAATGTAGATGAGGCCGGCCCAGTGCTCGAAGGTGTCGGAGACGTTCCAGGGCGCGTCGACGACGCGCAGGAAGTCCGGCTGCCCGTCGAGCGGCTCGAGCCGGAAGCCCCGGGCGGCCAGGCTCTCGACGACCGCCTCGGACGTCGTCCGGAGCCGGTTCACGCGGAGCGTCGTGGGCTCCGGGCGCTCGGCGGCCGCCAGAAACGCCGACCAGTCGTCGATGACCGGCCGGTAGCGCTCGAGCGTCCGGGCGACGCTCACGGACCCGTGATCCTCGCCCAGCCGGGGAAGATGTCCGTCAACCCCGCCGCGATGAACTCGACCGCGATCGCGGCCAGAATGAGCCCCATGAAGCGGGTGGCGACGTTCATGCCGGTCTGCCCGAGGAAGTTGGAGATCGGCCGCGCCGCCCGAAGAATCAGCCAGATGCTAAGGCACACGGTCACCGCCGCGAGCAGCGCCGCGACGTGGTCGCCCACGCTCCCGCCCCTCGTCGCCTGCAGGATCATCACGCTGATCGAGCCCGGCCCGGCCAGCAGCGGCATGGCCAGCGGCACGACCGACACGTGCGTGCGCGCGGTGGCTTCACGCGCCTCTTCCGGCGTCTGCTTCGCGCCCGAGACCTTGGCCTGGAGCATCGACCACGCCATGCCGAAGATCAGCATGCCACCGGCGACCCGGAGCGAGGCGATGCGAATGTTGAAGAACGCGAGCAGCCCCTGCCCCGCGACGTACGCCACCATGAGAATCACGAGCGCGGCGAGCGCCGTGCTCCGCGGCAGCGTGCGGCGGGCAGGATCGGGCATGCCACCGGTGATCCCCACGTACACGGGCAGGGCCGCGAAGGGATTCACGATGGAGAAGAGCGAGACGGTCAGGGCGACGTATTCGGACACCCGAGAAGGCTAGTCGCCCGGCTCCAGCCAGTCCAGCGCCTCGCGCCAGGCGGTGAACACGCCTGCCTCGAAACGAAGCGGGTCGCTGTGCGCCTGAATGAGTGAGGCCAGGCCACGCTGCTGTTCTCCGGCGACCAGATACGCCCGGCGCTGCGGCAGGCGCCGCACCAGGTCGGGCAGCCCCTGCACGAACCGGAGCACGGTCGAGCCGGGCGCGTCACGGGGCACCGCCCGCAGGTCGAACAGGAGCCTGAGCACCGGCGAGCCCGGGTCACGCGGGGCTCCACCCGCCGCCCACGAGGCCAGCACGTCGGCGGGCCCGGCGCTGTCGTCTCCGCTCTCGTGATAGCGCAGAACGACCACGCCCTCGGGGGTGCGCGCCCAGGCCAGGCGGTACGATGGCGAGTGGAGTGTGTCCATGGCACCCACCCCTGTTGCAACCCGCGTGCCGAACCCATCGGCAGGCCCCTGCATTCCCCCACACTGGGGTGGGGGTTTTCCCGACGCCCCGACGGTGGTCGCGCCCGACGGCGCCGGGACGCCGATCATTTGATCATATCCCCATGAAGAATGACCGGAACCCCTTCCCGGACCCGACCATGCTCTCCCGAACCGCCGATCACGCGCTCCGCGCCCTGCTCTTCCTGGCTCGCCAGGACGACGACGCGCCGGTGACGGTCGAGCGCATCGCCGACGCGCTGGGCGCCCCCAGGAACTACCTGGGCAAGACGCTCCACACACTCGCCTCTCGCGGTCGCCTCCTGGAGGGCGTGCGCGGACCGGCCGGGGGCTACCGGCTCCGGGCTCCGGCTTCGGACATCACCATCGCGGACCTGCTCGACGCGCTCGACGAGTCCGCCACCACCCGGGGCGCCTGCCTGCTGGGCGACCGCCCCTGCAACGCCGCCGACCCCTGCGAGGCGCACGAGCGCTGGGTCGCCGTGCTGGACGCCGCCTGGAGCCCCTTTCGGGCCACGACCCTGGCGGACCTCACCGCAACGAGAACAACCACCACCACCCGTTGACCTACCCTCCCGCACGAGGAGTTCATCATGAGCCGCACCGTACGCATCAACCTGATCCGGACCGCCGTCGCGCTGGCTTCGCTCGCGGCGCTGACGCTCGTTCTCACCGCCTTCGCGTCGAACCGCGACGGTGCCGCATGGCTGCGCTCGGCCGACCGCGCGCTCGAAGCGCCCGAACTACCCGAGCTCGTGGGTGAAGAGATCGCCGTCATCACCGAAGCCCCGAACGTGCCGCCTCCGATCACTCGCGACCACGCGACCCGCGTGCGGGTCGAGCTCGAGACCGTCGAGGTCACCGAGCGGCTGGCCGACGGCGTCGAGTACACCTTCTGGACCTTCGGCGGCGCCGTGCCCGGCAACTTCATTCGGGTGCGCGAGGGCGACGAGGTCGAGCTGATCCTGAAGAACCACCCCACCAGCGTCGCGGCGCACAACATCGACCTGCACGCGGTGACCGGCCCCGGCGGCGGCGGCTCGTCGACCTTCACCGGCCCCGGCCAGGAGACGAGCTTCACCTTCCGCGCGCTGAACCCCGGCCTCTACGTCTACCACTGCGCCGTCGCGCCCATGGGCATGCACATCGCCAACGGCATGTACGGGCTGATCCTGGTCGAGCCGGCCGAAGGGCTGCCCGAGGTCGACCGCGAGTTCTACGTCATGCAGGGCGAGTTCTACACCGAGGGCAAGCACGGCGAGAAGGGCCTCCAGCCCTTCAGCCACGAGAAGGCGGTGGCTGAACAGGCCGACTACGTGGTCTTCAACGGCTCGGTCGGGGCACTGCTCGGCGAGAACGCGCTCGAGGCGAAGGTCGGCGAGCGGGTGCGGCTCTTCGTGGGCAACGGCGGGCCGAACCTCACGAGCTCCTTCCACGTGGTCGGCGAGATCTTCGACAACGTCTACCCCGAGGGCGGGCGCACCGTGAACCACGACGTGCAGACCACGCTGATTCCCGCGGGCGGCGCCGCGATGACCGAGTTCCGGCTCGACGTGCCGGGCAGCTACGTGCTGGTCGACCACTCGATCTTCCGCGCGACCGACAAGGGCGCGATGGGCATGCTGATGGTCACCGGCGAAGAGATTCCCACCATCTTCGACGGGGCGCTCGGCGCGGGGCACTGACCCCCGCAGGGCGCGCACCGCATGAAGCGTCGAACGGGGGATCCCCCCGACGACACGAAGCCGGAGGCCGGGACATGAGCCCCGCCGGCTTCAGCCACACCTCGAACCACACCACGACGCCCCCACGAGGGGAAGGAGAGGCAACGGTGAAGCGCAATCCACGCGCAGCGGTCCGCTGGCTGCTGCTGGCGCTCCTGTCGCTC
>CBFGQV010000199.1:0-5710 GCA_965651045.1 uncultured bacterium | reverse complement strand
GTCCATCGGGTTCGGGGGTGGAGTCGCTCGGGGACTCCCGGGACGCCGCCCCTCCGGGCGGCCCCGGCCACTGGTACTGCAGGATCGGGACCGCCGCCCGCGGCTCGTCTCAGCCGCCCGGCATGCGCCGGCGCAGCTCGAGCGTCAGGCCGGCCTGGAAGACCGGGTTCACGAGGTTCGTGATGCGCGCCGTGGCGACGCCGTCCTGGACCGACACGATCTGGACGCGGCCCTCTTCGGCACCGGGTCCGGCCGTCGGCCACACCGGCACCCACTCGTCGCCGACCCTCGTCTGGCCCCGGCCGGCGTCGAGGAACACGTGGTCGCCGACGGTTTGCAGTTCGTGATCGCGCGCGACGCCCACCAGGAGCGCGCGGGCTCCATTCGCGACCGACGTCGGAGCGACCCCGGGCGCGAGTCCGGCCGAGGGCAGCGGGCGCAGCAGGTCGCCCGGGCGGAGCGCGTCGAACTGTGCGACCACCCGCACCACAGGCGCCCCGGCCGCTGGCGGCTCGACCTCGACGACGCCGGTCGGGTACGCGACGCGACCGACCCCGGCGAGCACCGGGCCGGGCCGGAACACCTGGACGAGTGTGCCGGCCGGGAACTGGCGCGTGGCCTCGAAGGTCAAGCGATCGTAGAGCCGCGCGCTCGACCGCGGGGCTCGGATCTCCTCGGCACCCGCGAATCCGGTCACACGACCGAGCGACGGCACCGGACCGTCTTCCGGAAGCAGGAAGGGCGCGGCCGCGACCATCTCGTCGGACACCGCCGGAAGACGTTCGGTCGGATCGACCCACGCCGTCCGCTCGGGGCGGGACGAAGCGCCGGCGGTGTTGAGCGCGCCGGACATGCCGGGTGCCCCGCGGGCGCCGACCTCACCAGCCGCGGGCGTCCCGGTGGGCTCGGCGCCGGCGGGCGCTCCAGCCGGTGTCGTACCGACGACCACCTCGGTGACCGTGCCGTCGGCCATCGGAATCCTGAGCACCTGACCCGGATAGATCCAGTGCGGGTCCTGCACCCGGTCACGGTTCGCCTCCCAGATGCTCGGCCACCGGTACGGATCGCCGTAGACGGCGCTGGCCAGGTCCCAGAGCGTGTTTCCCGGCACGACCGTGTGCGACCGTTCCTGGGCCGCGAGGCTCGTGCCGGACACGAGGAACCACCCCGCCGTCGCGCTGAGCAGGAACAGCCGGATCGCAGGTCGTGTCGGTTTCATGGTGTCACTCCGTGGCTCGACGGTGGACGATCGCCTCAAAGGTAGGACCCCGCTCGGATTCCGGCAATGAAAGAATTCACAAAAAACTACATCTGTTTCCGGAGATCCCGGGCCTCCGGGGTACCCTTGTCGTCACGCCACCCATTAGCTTTGCCTCCATGATACTCGTCACCGGAGGCGCAGGGTTCATCGGGTCCAACCTGGTCGCGGCGCTCGAAGCGCGAGGCGAGCGGGTGTGCGTGGTCGATCGGCTCGGCCGAGACGACAAGTGGAAGAACCTGGCACGGCGGGAACTCGACGAACTGGTCGACCCGTCGGCGCTGCCGGACTTCCTGGCGCGCCGCGGCGGAGAGATCGAACGCGTCTACCACATGGGCGCGATCTCGGCCACGACGGAAACCGACGCGGACCTCATCGTCGAGACCAACGTCCGGCTCTCTCAGGCGTTGTGGCGTTGGTGCGCCGAGGCGGGGGTTCCGCTGGTCTACGCTTCGTCGGCCGCGACCTACGGCGACGGTTCCGCCGGGTTCGACGACGACGGCGATCCGGCCGCGCTGGCCCGCCTCCTGCCGCTCAACGCCTACGGGTGGAGCAAGCACCTCTTCGACCGGTGGGTCGCGCGGCGTGTGGCCGGCGGAGAGCCCGCCCCGCCCCAGTGGGTCGGGCTCAAGTTCTTCAACGTCTACGGCCCGAACGAGCACCACAAGGGCGACATGCGGAGTCTGGTGACGAAGGCTTGGCCCCGCGTGCGGAAGGGCGACGCGGTACCGCTCTTCCGGTCCGAGCATCCGGAGTATGCCGACGGGGGTCAGCTGCGCGACTTCGTCTACGTGGACGACTGCGTCGACGTCATGACCTGGCTCGCGGATCACCCCGCCGTGACCGGCCTCTTCAACCTGGGCACCGGGCGCGCGCAGAGCTGGCTCGAACTCGTCGGGGCCCTGTTCGACGCGGCCGGTCGACCGCTCGCGATCGAGTGGATCGACATGCCCGAGGCGCTCAGGGACCGCTACCAGTACTTCACCCAGGCCGAGATGGGCCGACTCCGGAGCGCCGGCTACGACCGGCCCTTCCGCTCGGTCGAAGAGGGCGTGCGCGAGTACGTCGATGGATTCCTCGCGCCCGACCGGTACCGCTGACCAACGCGGACGCCGCCGACGCGCCCCGACGCGTCAGTCCAGGTCGACCCCGACCGAGGCCAGATACGCCCGCGGGCGCAGGTCCTCGGGATCTTCGTCCAGACAGCGCGTCCACTCGCGAATGGCGCTCTCGGTATCGCCGAGGTGGTGATAGACCACGCCGAGTCGGATTCGGGCGCCGGTATAGGTCGGGTTCTCGCGCAACACCCAGTTGAGCTCGTCGCGGGCCTCTTCGGTCCGCTCCATCTCGACGAGCACTTCGGCCAGACTCGCCCGCAGATCGAGGTAACGGGGCCGGATCTCGAGCCCGGCCCGGTACTGCTCGACGGCCAGGTCCGGGCGACCGGCCACCCGATAGAGGTCACCCAGCCGACCGTGCGCCGTGGCGAGCTGGTTCCCCACGCTCGACGGAAAGGCGAGGCCGTCGCGGGTGTCGAGGCGGCTCGCTTCGTCGAAGGCCTCCTGCGCCTCGCCGTGGCGCCCGACCTCGGTGAGCACGATTCCGCGGTTCAGGTGCGCCTCGGCATAGGTGGGGTTCAGCTCCAGCGCGCGGCCGAACGCCTCGAGCGCGTCGTCGGGCCGATCCAGCATGGCGAAGCACAACCCCACGCGGTTGTGTACGTCGGCGAAGCCGGGGTGCTCTTCCAGAATCTCCTGAAAGACGCCAAGCGCCTCGTCGTAGTCCTCGCGGTCCCAGGCGTGGATGCCCTGTGAGAGGCGCTGGCGCACGTTCTGAAGTCGGTGAGCGTTCATACTCTCAACCTAACACGGGGCAGAGGCGACGGGCACGACGTTCATTGCTCGTCGCCGAGGGCCCGGGCGCGGGCGCCCTCGGTCGCGATCAGCTGCTGGAAGTACGGGATCGTTCGACGGAGTCCCTGTCGGAGATCCACCTCGGGCCGCCATCCGAGCCGTGCCTCGGCGCGTGCGATGTCGGGACGACGCACCTTCGGATCGTCCTCGGGCAGCGGTCGCCGCTCGACCACGGAACGGCTTCCGGTCTCGTCCAGAACGATCTCGGCCAGTTCGCGGATCGTGAACTCGGTCGGGTTGCCGATGTTGACCGGCTCGACCTCGTCCGACTGGAAGAGGCGATAGATGCCTTCGACCTCGTCGCTCACGTAGCAGAACGAGCGCGTCTGCGATCCTTCGCCGTACATCGTGAGCGGCTCGCCCCTGAGCGCCTGGACGATGAAGTTCGACACCACCCGGCCGTCGCCCGGCCGCATTCGTGGTCCGTAGGTGTTGAAGATGCGCACGATGCGTGTGTCGAGCCCGTGATGGCGGTGGTAGGCCATCGTGATGGCTTCGGCGAACCGCTTCGCCTCGTCGTAGCACCCGCGCAGTCCGACCGGGTTGACGTGCCCCCAGTAATCCTCGGGCTGAGGGTGAACCTGCGGGTCGCCGTAGACCTCGGAGGTCGACGCGAGCAGGAAGCGGGCCCCGGCCGCGAGGGCGATCCCCAGACAGTTGTGGGTTCCGAGGCTCCCCACCTTGAGCGTCTGAATGGGGATCTCCAGATAGTCCACGGGGCTCGCCGGCGAGGCGAAATGCAAAACCCCCTCGAGTGGCCCGTCGTGGAAGTAGGGCTTCGAGATGTCGTGCTCGACGAAGCGAAAGCCCTCTCTGGCCGAAAGCTGCTCGATGTTTCGCCGCGAGCCCGTCACGAAGTTGTCGAGCCCCACGACCTCGTGCCCGTCGTCGAGGAAGCGGTCGGCGAGGTGCGAGCCGAGAAAGCCCGCCGCCCCGGTGATGAGAACCCTCACGTGGCGCCTCCGGGGGCCCCGGGCCCGACGGGCGCGCGGCCGATCGAATGGTACTCGAATCCTTCGCGCGCCATGACATCGGGGCGGTAGAGGTTGCGTCCGTCCAGAACGAGCGGGGCCGCCAGGAGGCCGCGCATGCGCCGGAAGTCGGGCCGTCGATACGGCAGCCACTCGGTGTGGATCAGCAAGGCGTCGGCGTTCTCCAACGCCTCGTACTCGTTCGCCGCGTACTCGACGCGGTCTTCGAGCATGCGCCGCGCTTCGTCCATCGCGACGGGATCGTGCACCACCACTCGCGCGCCCCGATCGAGAAGGCCCTCGATCGTGACCAGCGAAGGAGCTTCACGCATGTCGTCGGTGTTCGGCTTGAAGGCCAGCCCCCACACCGCGAAGGTGCGCCCCGAGAGATCCTCCCCGAAACGCCCCGTGACGCGCTCGAGCAGCGTGCGCTTCTGCGTCGCGTTGACCGCCTCGACGGCCTCGAGGATCTCGGCCGGCGTCCCGAGCTCCCGACAGATCCGGACGAGCGCCTTCACGTCTTTCGGAAAACACGAACCTCCGTACCCGACACCCGGAAACAGGAAAGCCGGCCCGATGCGGGCGTCCGAGCCGACGCCGCGGCGCACCTGGTCGACGTCGGCGCCTGCGGCTTCGCAGAGGCGCGCGATCGAGTTCATGAAGCTGATGCGCGTGGCCAGCATGGCGTTGGCCGCGTACTTGGTGATCTCGGCCGAAGCCACGTCCATGAGGAGCAACTCGTTCCCGGTGCGCAGGAAGGGCTCGTAGAGAAGTCGGAGCACCTCGCGGGCGCCCTCGTCGTCCACGCCCAGAACGACGCGGTCGGGCTTCATGAAGTCGTCGACCGCCGCCCCCTCCTTGAGGAACTCGGGATTCGAACAGACTTGCACGGCGTGGTCCGTCTCGGCCTCGATGGCCTCCTGCACGCGGCGTGCGGTGCCGACGGGCACCGTGCTCTTGGTCACGACGACGCGCGGGCCATTCATGGCGCGGCCGATGTCACGCGCGACACCGAGCACGTGCTTGAGATCGGCCGAGCCGTCCTCGTCCGGAGGCGTGCCGACGGCGATGAAAATCACCTCGGCACGGGCGACCGCCGCCGCCAGATCGGTGGTGAACTCCAGCCGGCCGGCGGCCACGTTGCGTTCGACCAAGGGCTCCAGGCCGGGCTCGTAGATCGGAATCTCACCCCGCGACAGCCGGGCCACCTTGTCGGCGTCGATATCCACGCAGGTGACGCGGTGGCCGGTCTCGGCGAAGCACGCGCCGGCCACCAGGCCGACGTACCCCGTCCCAACGACGGCTACATCCATTCGCATTCTCTCGAGTTCAACGTTCGATGTTGCACGGAGCACCGCGTCAGAGACGTTTCTCGAGCACGCGGGCGTCTTCGCGCGGACGCTCGTAGTAGTTCCTGCGTCGGCCGATCTCGTGGAATCCCCGTGCGCGGTAGAGCGCCGCTGCGGCGTCGTTCGACTCGCGGACCTCGAGGAACAGAGACCTCACGCCCCGTGACCGCGCGACCTCGAGCACGTGGTCGAGAAGCAACCCCCCGAAGCCGCGGCCCC
>CBFGQV010000198.1:0-5772 GCA_965651045.1 uncultured bacterium | reverse complement strand
GGCGACGCCGGCCCCGCCGGCGTCGAGGCCACCTGCCTCTGCTGGAACGCGTCGCTCGGCGCCGAGGCGATCATGGCGCTCAGCGTGGCGAGCGGCGCTGCCGACTTCGAGGCCGTGACGGCCGCCGACATTCCGGCCGATGCGGACGCCTGGGTCCGTGACGAACTCGTGCCGGCGATCGACGGCTGGTACAGCTACGACGTCCAGACGCACACCGTGAGCGCCGACCCGTCCACGGTCTTCAAGGTTCGCACCTCGGGTGACGAAGGCTTCGCGAAACTCCACGTGGTGGGCATCGCCGGCGCGACGCAGGCGCACGCGGGCACCGTCACCCTCGAGTTCGCGGTGCAGCCCGAGGCCGGGGCCGCGTTCGGCGCCACGGAGACGCTCGACGTCGACGTGAGCGGCGGAGCCGTCGCGGTCGACCTCGACGCCGGGAGCACGGTGGCCCTCGGAGCGGCCGGCTGGGACCTCGTCCTGGACGGGTGGTCGATCCGGGTGAACGGCGGCGTGAGCGGCAGCGGCGGGGCCGGTGCGGTGGTGGTCGAGGAGGCGTTCGACGCGATCACCGACGCGGGTGACATGACCGCGGGCCACTACCGGGGCGACACCTACGGAGGCGTCTTCGCCTCGGGCGACGCGGGCCGCCGCTGGTACCGCTACGACCTCATGGGCAACCACCAGATCTGGCCCACCTACAACGTCTATCTCGTGCGCCGGGGCGACGACGTCTACAAGGTGCAGATCACGGGGTACTACCACCCCGACACGGGCGACGCCCGCCACATCACCGTACGGTACGCCCTGCTCGAGCAGTGACCGTGCGCATTGCGATGCGGGTCGCCGGCGCCCGGTCCGCCGGCATGCAGGCGGCGGCCTCCTGGCTCGCCCTCGTCCTCACGCTTGCCGCTCCGCCTCCCGCCGCCGGGCAGGGGGCGGAGCCGGACGCCGGGCCGCATGCGGTGCAGGGGTCTGTCGCGGCCCGCGGCTCCGCGGGACCGGTCGCGGGCGCCGAGGTGCGCCTCGAGGGGCCGGTGCGGGTCCGCGCGCTGACCGACGACCGGGGCGCGTGGCGGGTCGCCGGACTTCCGGCCGGCGAATACCGGATCGAGGTCCACCATCTGGCCTACGTCGTGGGGCACGCCACGGTGCGAATCCCCCGGAACGCGGCGGGACCCCTCGACTTTGCGCTCGAGCAGCGGGCGTTGCCGCTCGACGAGCTCGTCGTGACGGCGAACCGCAGGCTTCAGCCTCTCGCCGATGTGCCGGTGGCGACGGAGGTGGTGCGGATCGAGGAGCTGCGACGGAGCGGCGCGTCGGACCTGGCTTCGGTGCTCACCGAACGCACCGGTGTGCAGCTGCAGGGCGGGCACCCGACGGGTGCGGGCGTGATGCTCCAGGGCATGGACTCCGAGCGGGTGCTCGTGCTGGTCGATGGGCAGCCGTGGGTCGGGCGCATGTCGGGCACCTCGGACCTCGCGCGCCTGCCGGTCCAGGCGATCGAGCGCGTGGAGATCGTGAAGGGGCCGCAGGCCACGCTCTACGGCTCCGAGGCGATGGGCGGCGTGGTGAACGTCATCACCCGCAGGCCCGCGCTCTCGGGTGGATGGCGGGGTGGCGTCACTCTGACGTCGGGCAGCCAGGACCGGCTCGACGCGCACGCCCGCGTCTCCGGACGGCTCGGCGGCGCCAGAGTCAGCGCCGACCTCGGCCGCCGGCAGGAGGACCTCGTGCCCGGCGGTTCGAACGGCGGATCGTCGGGCGCGGGCGTCACGCGCCGGGACCTGCACGCGCGCCTCGCGTGGGGAGACGTCGAGCGGGTTGCGTACGACGTATCGGTTCTCGCGGTGGACGAGGACCAGCGGTGGAGCAGCGGCCAACTCCGTCATTTCGCCGACAACCTGCAGGGCGCCCTCACGGCCGGCGTGTCCGCCGTGGTGGGGGGGCACCGGCTCACGACGTCGGCGCACGGCTCGCTCTTCGACCATCTCGCGCGCCGTGGTACGAGGGCGGAACCGCCGCCCCCCTCGGCGGGCGAGCGCCAGCGCCAGTGGCTCGGCGAGCTCGATCTGGCGTGGTCCTGGGCACCCGACGCGGGGCCCGTGGTGGACGGCGGGCTCGAGCTGGCCTACGAGGGCATCGAAGCCGAGACGGTCACCGGCCGCACGCGCGAGACCACCACCTGGGAGCCCTACCTGCAGGCGACCTTCGAGGCCGGCCCGGTTCAGCTCGTGCCCGGCCTCCGGCTCAGCCACAGCACACGGTGGGGCTCGCACTGGACGCCTCGCCTCGCGCTCATGACCCGGCCCCTGCCGGGCCTCGCGCTCCGTGCTTCGGCGGCCGCCGGCTACCGGGCTCCGTCGTTCAAGGAACTCTGGCTCGACTTCCTGAACTCGGGCCCGGGGTTCGGCTACCTCGTGCGCGGCAACACCTCGCTCGAGCCCGAGACGTCGACCAACCTCTCGGCCGGCGCGGAGTGGTCCGGCGCCCGCGTGTACGCGCGAACCCAGCTCTTCCACAACCGCTTCCGTGGCTTCATCGAGACCCGGGCGCTCCCCGATTCGGCGGGGCTCACGATGTACACCTACGGCAACATCGCGCGGGGCGTGACGCGGGGCGTCGAACTCGAGGCCGGCTGGAACGCCGAGGCCCTCTCGGCCGAGGTCGGCTACGCGCGCCTCGACACGAGGGACGACGGCACGGGCGAACCGCTGCTGGGTCGCCCCGAGCACTCGGCCCGCGCGGCCGTCACGACCCCCGTCTTCGGCGTCCGCACGCACGTGGCCGCGACCTGGACCGGGGCGACGCCGATCTCACGCGACGAAGAGGGCACGACGTTGGAGCGCGAGCCCTACCTCCGCTTCGACGCGCGGCTCGCCCGCGGCATCGGGCCCGTCGAACTGGCCTTCGGCGTCGACAACCTCTTCGATCGAATTCCTCGCGACTGGCCGGGGTTCGCCGGCCGGCGCGTCTACCTCTCGCTGACCTCGACCCTCTTCGGAACGGACAACCGATGAACATGTCTCGCATCTGCACCTTCCTCGCCGCGCTGGGTAGCCTGGCCATGACCTCCGAGGCCGCCGGCCAGATGGCCCCCGACCCCGCCCGCACCGGCACGATCGTCATCGCCCACGGTGGCGACGCCGGGTGGAACCAGCCGGTGCTCGACGCGGCTCGCAGGGCCGACACGGGCGGCCCCGTCGCGGTGAGCTTCCTGATGGGCGACTCGGCGGCGGCGTACCGCTTCCAGGACGCCGTGCGCTCGCTCGTCGAGCAAGGGGCCGAGCGCGTCGTGGTCGTACCGCTCCTGGCGTCGAGCCACAGCGGCCACTACGAGCAGATCCGGTACCTGACCCATGGCACCGACGAGCTTTCCGAGACGATGATGCATCACCTTCACATGGCCGGCATCGAGCGCGCGCCCGAGGGGATTCCCGTGGTGCTCACGCCGGCCCTCGACGCCTCGCAGGAGATCGCCGACGTGCTTTCCGAGCGTGCGGCGAAGCTCGCCGAGGCGCCGGCCGAACAGGCGCTCTTCGTCATCGGCCATGGCCCGAACGGCGCCGAGGACTACGCCGGCTGGATGAGCAACCTGCGGCCGATCAGTGAAGAGGTCGCGCGCCGGGTGGGCTTCCGAGACGTGAAGCTCGGCCTCGTGCGCGACGACGCCCCGGCGCCCGTGCGGGAAGAGGCGGTCAGGCGCATTCGCGAGATCATCGAGCTGCAGCACGAGCTCACCGGCCGCGACGTCGTCGTGGTGCCGATCCTGGTCTCCAGGGGCTTCGTCAGCCTGCAGAAGCTGCCGCGCGACCTCGAGGGGCTGCCGGTGAGCTACGACGGCGAGGGCATGCTGCCGCACGACGCGGTCTCGCGCTGGATCGAGCGGCGGGTCGCCGAGTCCTTCGGAGGCTGAGCATCGTCAACCCTCGATGCGGTCCACCCGCACCTCGAGCGTCCAGTTCACCGAACCGCGACGCTCGAGGTCGGTGAGATCCACGGACCAGCCGGCGAGCCGCGCTCCTTCGAGGCGGAGCGCGCGCAGTGGCCGGGCGGCAGGCCGGACGCCGCGGGCGGTGCCCCCGGTGCCCTCGGTGGGCGCCGCCCGACGTTGGGTCAGCGACGCCGCACCCGCGCGGTCTTCCGAGCCCCGCGCTGCGAGGCGGGCGTAGGGGTTGGCGTCCAAGGCGGCGACCATGCGTGCACGGTCGCAGGACAGCGAGACGTCGCCGGCTCGGTCCGGTCCTGCCGCCGCCGCGCGGCAACCCTCGAAGGCGACCGTCGTGGAGGCCCCGGACGGATCCTCGAGCGTGACCGTCACTGGAAACCCGTCGCCGTCCAGATCGCCGCTGCTCCACGGTAGCGCGCCGGCGTCGGTCGGTGAGACGCCCGTCCGACGGAGTGTCACGCGACCGACCTTCATGCGCCCTCCGGCGCGCCGTTCGCTGTCGGCGGCCAGGCTCGGCAGGCCGTCCGCGTCGTCGTCGGGGTCGGACCAGGACAGGGCGCGCGCCGACAGGTCACCATGTACGACCCCTCCTACCTGGACGCGAACCGCACGCGTCGGGGCGTCGCCGTTCCGGTACTCGACAACCTCGAGTTCACGCGCGGCGTTCCCGGCCGGTGGGGCCGGGCAGTCGTCGAAGGCGAGCAGGAGCCCGTCGTCGGTCGCGAGTTCACAGGGTCGGGGCTGCGCCTGGGCGGGGCGTGCCTGGACGGGGCGGGCGCCGGCCGGAGGCGGGCGCACCTGAGCGACGAGCGACGAAGGAACGAGCAGAAGGGCGAGCAGGATCGGTAGCGTGCGGTTCATCGGGCGTGCGTTTCCTTTCCGGGCTGTCTACGGAACGCCGGGCAGAGGCGTCGACGACCTGTGATGAACGCTACATCACAGGCCCTGCGGGGCGCAAAAGGAATCTTCCGGGCGCCGTGCGAGGACCCTACACGCCGCTCGCGGGTGAAAGGTTTCGATGCCGACCCACGACGCCTTCGCCCGACTGACGCCGTTCGAGCGTACGCTGCCCGACGGCGGCTTCCCCGCGCGCCATTTCGAGGCGCTGGCCGCCGAAGCCGAGGAACGGGGGGTACGACTCTCCGACCCGGGCGTGTTCGCGATGCTCACCGCGGCGGTCCGCGCGCTCGACGAACTGAAGCCGCCCGGTGAGGGCGACGACGAGACCACGACGCGACTGGCGGCGCTGCTCTTCCATGCCTACCACCACGACGCCGTGGGCCGTCCGCTCCTGCTGGTGCGTGTGCCCGTCGTGCGCTACCTGGTCGGCGACTCGGCCCAGCCTTCGGAGGCGGTGACCGGCGCCGACGCCGAGGCCGAGGCGGGCCTTCCCGCGTCGGCTTACGTGCAGCTGCCCCAGCATCTCGTCTGGACCCGAGCCGAGGGCGAAGACCGGCCCCGGTCGCTGGACGGGTTCTTCTGGACCGTGCCGGGTGACGGCACGGTGCACCTGCTCGCCGTCGCCGGCCTGCTCGAGGACCGGCCGGGCTTCACGGTGATTCCGCTGCCGGGCGTGCCGCTCGACGACGCGCCCGTCTGGGCCGGCACCACCATGCGGCCGGACGGCGCCAGAGACTTCACCACGGACCTTCCAGGAGCCGAGCTGGAGGGGCTCTACGAGGTGCGCACGGCGGGTGAGCTGCTGAAGCTCGGCGCGCGGCTGGACGGCTATCTGCGACGGTTTCCCGAGTCGGTGCGGCCGGTCGAGGCCCAGCCGCCCGCCGACGGGGGCGGCCCGCGGCGCTCGGCGCTGCCGCACCGCCTCG
>CBFGQV010000197.1:0-5789 GCA_965651045.1 uncultured bacterium | reverse complement strand
CGCCGAGAACGACTTCGTCGACTGCCTCACCGTCGACGAGCTCCGCGCCATCTGGCGGCCCGGCAGCACGGTGACCACCTGGCGCGACGTGCGCGCCGACCTGCCCGCCGAGGAGATCAACCTCTACGGGGCCGGCACCGACTCGGGCACCTTCGACTACTTCACCGAGGCGATCGTCGGTGAGGCCAAGGCGAGCCGTGCCGACTACCAGGCCTCGGAAGACGACAACATTCTGGTGCAGGGCGTGTCCGGAGACCGCTACTCGCTGGGCTACTTCGGCTACGCCTACTACCTCGAGAACCGCGACCGGCTCAAGCTGATCGCGGTCGACGGCGGCAGCGGCTGCGTGGCTCCGAGCGAGGCGACGATCGCCGACGGCAGCTACGCGCCCCTCTCGCGCCCGCTCTTCTGGTACGTGAGCCGCCCCGCGACGCAGCGTCCGGAGGTCCAGGCCTTCGTCGACTTCCTGCTCGACCACGCCGCCGAGCTGGTGCCGGCGACGGGCTACCACCCGCTCGACCAGGCTCGCTATCAGGAACTGCGCGCCGAGTTCGACGCGGGTGTAGACGCCGGCGGCTGACGGCCGGTTTCAGGCGCAGTACGCATGAACGCACGGAGCACGGAACGGGCCGACGGTGAGGCCCGTTCCGTCATGCTCGGGCACGACCGCACGCGCGACCTCCAGGAGCGGGTCGTCGGGTGGGTGCTCTTCGCCTGCGCGGCCGTGTCCACCCTGGTCACGGTGGGCATCGTCGCCGTGCTGCTCGGCGAGACGGTGGCGTTCTTCGGCGAGGTCTCGATCGTCGAGTTCGTCACCGAGACCCGCTGGACCCCGAACTTTCAGGACCAGCACTTCGGCATCGCCCCGCTCCTGGCGGGGTCGTTGCTGATCGCGGGGGGTGCAGCGCTGATCGCCCTGCCGGTCGGACTCGCGACCGCCATCTTCCTGAGCGAGTACGCGGGCCCGCGGCTACGCGGCGTCCTGAAGCCGACGCTCGAGGTGCTGGCCGGCATTCCCACCGTCGTCTACGGATACTTCGCCCTCACCTTCATCACGCCGCTGCTGCGCACGGTCCTGCCCGAGACCGACATCTACAACGCGGCGTCGGCCTCGATCGTGGTGGGCATCATGGTGATTCCCATGGTGTCGTCGCTCTCCGAAGACGCGCTCCGTGCGGTCCCCGATGCGCTCCGTCAGGGCGCCTATGCCCTCGGCGCGACCAAGCTCGAGGTGTCGACGCGGGTGGTGGTGCCGGGCGCGCTCTCGGGGGTGCTCGCCTCGTTCATTCTGGCGCTCAGCCGAGCGATCGGAGAGACCATGGCGGTCACCATCGCGGCGGGGAACCTGGCGAACCTGACGCTGAATCCCCTGGAATCGATCCAGACCATGACCGCCTTCATCGTGCAGGTGAGCCTGGGCGACACGCCGCAGGGCAGCGTCGTGTACCGCAGCCTCTTCGCGGTGGGCATGACCCTGTTCCTGATCACGCTGTCCATGAACGTGCTGAGCCAGCGCATCTTGTCGCGCTTCCGCGAGGCGTACGAATGAACCGCCCAGAGGTGCTCGGCACGTCGGGCGCGCGCGACCGGCGACGCCGTCTCTACGGCAGGATCTTCGCCGCCGTCTGCGGCGCCGCCACCCTCGTGGGCGTGGTGGCGCTGGTCGTCCTGCTCGCCGACGTGGCGAGCGACGGCCTGCCGTGGCTGGACGCGCAGTTCCTCACGAGCTTCGCGTCGCGCTTTCCCGAGCGCGCGGGCATTCGCGCGGCGCTCTTCGGCAGCGTCTGGATTCTGGCGCTCACCGCCGTCTTCTCGTTCCCGCTCGCGGTGGGCGCGGCGATCTACCTCGAGGAGTACGCGCCACGGAACTGGGTCACCCGCCTGATCCAGACGAACATCGCGAACCTCGCCGGGGTGCCGTCGATCGTCTACGGCATTCTCGGCCTGGCGCTCTTCGTGCGCACCCTCGGCTTCGACCGCAGCGTGCTCTCGGGAGCGCTCACGCTCACGATCCTGATCCTGCCGATCATCATTCTCGCCGCGCAGGAGGCGATTCGCGCCGTGCCGGACTCCATTCGGCAGGCCGCCTACGGCCTCGGAGCGACGCGGTGGCAGGTCGTTCGTCTGCAGGTGCTTCCGGTGGCGTTGCCGGGAATCCTCACCGGAACCATTCTGGCGCTTTCGCGGGCGGTCGGAGAGACGGCGCCGCTCATCATGGTGGGGGCCGTGGGATTCCTGGCCTTCACCCCCTCGAGCGTCTTCGATCCGTTCACGGTACTTCCGCTGCAGATCTACGCCTGGGTGTCGCGCCCGCAGGCCGAGTTCCAGGGCCTGGCGGCCGCGGGGATCCTCGTGCTGCTCGCGGTGCTGCTCACCATGAACGCGCTGGCCATCATTCTGAGAAACCGCTACGAACGCCGTAGCTGAGACGATGCCTACCATTCACGACATCGACACCGGCGGCCGGCGGCCCGCGCTCGAGGCGCGCAACCTCTCGGTGCACTACGGTTCGACCGCCGCCGTGAAGGACATCAGCCTGGTCGTGCCGAAGAACCGCGTGGTCGCGCTCATCGGCCCGTCGGGGTGCGGCAAGAGCACGCTGCTCCGGTGCTTCAACCGCATGAACGACCTCGTGCCGGCGGCGCGGGTCGACGGCGAAGTGCTCTTCCACGGCCAGAATCTCTACGCCCCCGAGGTCGACCCGGTCGAGGTGCGTCGGCGCATCGGCATGGTGTTCCAGAAGCCGAACCCCTTTCCGAAGTCGATCTACGACAACACGGCGTTCGGCCCCCGCGTGAACGGGTACGAAGGCGACCTCGACCGCATCGTGGAGCACTCGCTTCGGCAGGCCGCGCTCTGGAACGAGGTGCGCGATCGTCTGGGGGATTCGGCGTACGCCCTCTCGGGCGGGCAGCAGCAGCGGCTCTGCATCGCGCGGACGCTTGCGGTCAAGCCGGAGATCGTGCTGATGGACGAGCCCGCATCGGCGCTCGATCCGATCGCGACGCAGCGGATCGAGGAACTCATCTACGAACTGAAGAAAGATTACACGATCGTCATCGTCACCCACAGCATGCAGCAGGCCGCGCGTGTGAGCGACTTCACGGCCTTCCTGTACATGGGTGAGCTCATCGAGTACGGGCCCACCGACACGCTCTTCACGAACCCGCGCGAGGAGCGGACCGAGGCCTACGTCACCGGACGGTTCGGATGACCAACGACCAGCCCCAGCCCCAGGGCCTTCCCGCGCAGCCGCGAGCGCGGCGTCACTTCCACGACGACCTCGACGAACTCCAGGCCCGACTTCTCGAGATGGCCGGCATGGTCGAATCGATCGTGCACACCGCCACCGAGGGCCTGCTTCGCCGCGACGCCGACGTGGCCGATCGCGTCATCGAAGACGACGATCGCGTGGACGAACTCGAGATCGAAGTCGACGAGCGTGCGCTCGAGCTGCTCGCCCTCCAGCAGCCGATGGCCAAGGATCTGCGCCAGATCATGAGCACGCTCAAGGTCTCGAACGACCTGGAGCGGGTCGGCGACCACGGGGTGAACATCGCAAAGGCGTCCAAGCGGCTCTCGGCCATGCCCGCGCTGCCCGAGATTCCCGAGATCGAAGAGATGGTGGGCATCGCGCGCGGCATGCTGGCCGATGCGCTGGCGGCCTTCGTCTCGCGCAACGCGGGTACGGCGCGCATGGTGTGCCTGCGCGACGACAAGGTCGACAACCTGCGCCGCTCGCTCTTCCGCATTCTGGTGACGCACATGCTCGAAGACCCGCGGCACATCAGCCCCGCCCTCGAGCTCCTGCTCGTGTCGCAGAACGTCGAGCGCATCGCCGACCTTTCGACCAACATCGCCGAAGACGTGGTCTTCCTCGTCGAGGGCCGGACGATCAAGCACCACGCCGAGGCGAAGGCGGGCGAAGACGACGACGAGGAGCCCCGCCGGCAGGGCTGAGATCGCCCGCGGGTCGTTGCGAACCGGGGGGTGGGTCGCGTATGGTGGCCCGATGTCTGCGCACCATTCCGACCACGCCCGAGCGGCGTCCGGCGGCGGGGAAGACGAGGGGTCCGAGCCCGAAGGCCCGGGCCGCGTGTCGACCGCGCCCGTGCCCGACGTGGAAGAGGCCGTCG
The DNA here is from genome assembly GCA_965651045.1 of uncultured bacterium. Classification (GTDB taxonomy): domain Bacteria; phylum Gemmatimonadota; class Gemmatimonadetes; order Longimicrobiales; family Gaopeijiaceae; genus Gaopeijia. Next base: position 1,653 of record CBFGQV010000197.1, on the reverse strand, counting down.
AGCAGCTCATCGAGCAGGTCGCGGTACCCCGTACCCGGCCGCAACCACTGCTCACCCTCGACGAGCTGCGGGGGCGCGTCGCGATCGTCACCGGCGGCTCGAGCGGCATCGGCCGAGCGGTGGCGCTCGAACTCGGCCGGGCCGGCGTCGACATCGCCTTCAACTACCTGGATGAGGGCAGCCGGTCGCGCGTCGAAGCCCAGGAGGTCATGCGCGAGCTGCGCGAGCTCGAGGTCCGGGCGTTTTCGCAGGCGTGCGACGTGCGCGACGCCGACGAGGTGCGCGGGTTCGTGGCCGATGCGATCGAAGCGCTGGGGGGTGTGCACATTCTCGTGAACAACGCCGGCGTGGGAGCCGACCGTGCGCTCTGGCGCATGAGCGACCTCGAGTGGGACGTCGTCGTGCGCACCAACCTCGACGGCGCGTTCCACGCCCTCCGCGCCGTCGCCCCGCACCTCCGGGCTCAGGAGTGGGGCAAGATCGTCAACATCGCGTCGGTGCACGGCCTTCGGAGCGAGTTCGGGCTCGCGAACTACGCGGCGAGCAAGGCCGGACTGATCGGGCTGACCCGCAGCGCCGCGCTCGAGCTCGGGTCCCGCAACGTCAACGTCAACGCCGTGGCGCCCGGCTACATTCGCACCACCCGCCTCACCGACCGCGTGCCCGCCGAGCTGCTGGACCGGGCGCGCGAGAAGAGCGCCCTCGCGCGGCTCGGCGACCCGAGCGACGTGGCCGCGGTCGTGCTGTTCCTCTGCTCCGAGGCCGCTCGCCACATCACCGGAGCGGTGATTCCCGTCGACGGCGGATACCTGCTCTGATGGCGTGGCTCGACCGGTTCGCGGGCGCGGTCGAGCGTCTGAACGACGCCATCGGGCGGGTGCTCCGCTGGCTTGCCCTGGCGATGGTGCTCATGGGCGCGTACAACGCCGTGGCCCGTTACCTGACGAGGTACGCGGGCGTGCCGCTCAGCTCGAACGCGCTGAACGAGCTGCAGTGGTACGCCTTCAGCCTGATCTTCCTGCTGGGCGCCGCGTACGGGTTCCGCCACGACGTGCACGTGCGGGTCGACGTGCTCTACTCGCGGCTGAGCGCGCGGGCACGAGCCTGGATCGACATCGCGGGCACCGCGCTCTTCCTGCTGCCCTTCTCGGGGCTGATGCTCTGGGTGGCCTGGCCGACGGTGCGCGCGTCGTGGGTCGTGCGTGAGACCTCGCCCGACCCGGGCGGGCTGCCCAGGTACCCGATCAAGGCCGTGATCCTGATCTGCTTCCTGCTGCTCGCGCTGCAGGGGCTCGCACACCTCGTGCGACAGGTGCAGGTGCTCCGGGGGGCGTCGTCGCCCGCCACCGATCCACTGGATCTTCCGACGCGAGGCCACGGCTGATGGGGGGCGAGGTCTGGGGCCCGACGATGTTCGGCGCCGCGCTGCTCTTCATCTTCAGCGGATTTCCGGTCGCGTTCGCGCTGGCCGGGGTGGCGCTCCTCTTCGCGCTGCTCGGCAGCGTCGCGGGGTCCTTCGATCTCGTGCTCCTGAATGCGATGCCCCAGCGAGTGTTTGGCACGATGTCGAACTACACGCTGCTCGCGGTGCCCTTCTTCATCTTCATGGGCACGGTGCTCGAAAAGTCGAACCTCGCCGAGGACCTGCTCGAG
>CBFGQV010000196.1:0-5801 GCA_965651045.1 uncultured bacterium | reverse complement strand
TCGACCCGATCGTCTACGTCGCCGCGGTCGGCGTGCTGGTGCTCGCGGCCCTGATCGCCGCCGCGCACCCCGCCGCGCGCGCCGCCTCGACGGAGCCGGGTCGGGTGTTGCGGGGAGACTGAGGCTACCGGCGCGAGCGGAAGGTGACGGGGAACTGGCCCCACACGCCGCTGATGGGAATCCCCTCCCACATCGCGGGGCGCCAGGTGGTCTCACGCGCGACTCGCAGCGCGACCTGGTCGGCCTGGATATTCCCCGATCCACGCATGAGGCGCACGTCGGAAATGCCGCCGTCGCGCCGAACCTCGACCGCGACCAGGCTCTGCACGTTGATGGGTGTGCCGAGGCGCCGCGACTCTTCCTGAAGCCTCTCTGCGATGAACTCGCGATTGAGCATCTCGGGTGCACATGAACGCAGCTCCCGAGCCCGGTAGGGCGCAGACCCACGTGAATCGCCGAGCACGAGTTGGAAACGGCTTCCGGGTTCGCCTTTGGCGACGCTGTGCGCCTTCACCAACTCCGCGATCCCCCCTCTCTCGTCGTCCGAATGCGTCGCCGACATGGCGCTCGCACGTGGCACACCCAGCGAGTCGTAGCTGACGATCGACAGCACCAGCCCCGCCCCGCCCTGCCAGAACTGCTCGAGCCCGGCGGCGAGCGCGGCCGAATCGACCACCTCTTCGATCGACGCGTCGTGCGGCGCGCGATCCGAGACACACGCCGAAGGGGTGGCGGGAGTGCCCGGGCTGGCGCAGGCCGCGGCGCCCAGCATCACGAGTGCGGTCACGACATGCGGCGGGGTCCCGATGCGTGAGCCCGAGGGGACCCGGTCTGCGCCCCTGGACGGTTGAAGCGGCATGATCATCTACTCTCAGTAAGAGAATCCACGACAAGAGCGAGACTACGCGCACGCTCGTCTACACGCTCCCGCTCATCCTGATCACGACCATAGGCGAACACCTTCGCGCGCAGCATACGCACAGCCACGACGCCACCGCAACCCTTTCGGAACCGCACGTCGAGGCGCTCGTCGAGCGGGTACGGCCCCGTGGAACCCGGAGGTGACGTGCCGGTACGGGCGATGGCAGTCTCCGATCACTCACTCGGCGCCTACCCGGACATCCGACATGACCGCCACCCGCTTCGGCCCCGCTACGTTCCTGACCTCGCTCCTTCTTTGTGCCGGAGCGCTCGGCTGCGGAGGCGAGGGTAGCTCCGAAGCGGCGAGCGACGGTGAGGCGGTCGAGGCACCAGCCCCGGCGTCGGCCACGGCCGCCCCGGCTCCCACCGCCCTCGAAGCCGCCGCCGCCGTCGGCCTCGAGAACGCCGCCGAGCCCCTGCCGGGTCTGCTCACGGCCGCGCAACCCCGCCGGATTCAGCTCGAAGAACTGGTCGACCTGGGCTACGCCCACGTGATCTCGCTGCGACCGGCGAGCGAAGACGGGGCGGGTTGGGAGGAACTCGATCTACGGGGTGAAGACGTCGCGTTCACGCGTGTTGCCGTCGCCGGGGCCCCCGGGCTCACCCGCGAGAACGTCGAAGCGCTGGACCGCGCGCTCGAGGCGGCGGACGGCGGTCCCACCGTGCTCTATTGCTCGAGCTCGAACAGGGTCGGCGCCCTGCTCGCCCTTCGCGCCTACTGGCTCGAGGGTGCGAGCCCGGACGAGGCGCTGGCGCTCGGGCGGAGTGCAGGCCTCGCTGGGCTGGAGCCGGCTGTGCAAGACCTGCTCAACCAACCTCGGTGACCGTGTAGCGCTCGGTCACGCGCATCTCCCCGCCGGGAAAGCGCACGATCTGCCGGCGAAGCACGGGCGTGCCGTCGGAATCGAGCCAGAGCGTCGCGTCGCCCGAGGGCTGGCCGGCCACCGTGATGGCGAAGGTGACGCCCTGTGCCGCCTCGTCGCCCTCGGCCCAGTCGAACGAGTCGACCGCGACCCACTCGCGCACACCGCCATCGGCATGATCGGGCGGCGTCGCGGCGACCAGCCGGGCGAGGTTGTGCAGAATGCCCATGCGGGTCACGCCCACGACCACGGCTTCGCGAAGGGCGGATGGCGTCTCGACGTCGAACGTTCGTGAGCCGTTACCCCCGGTCATGCGCCCTTCGGCGGCTTCGAGTCTGAGCTCGACGGGCTGACCCCCGAAGTGCCCGGTCGCCTCGAGGGTGACCTCGTCGGACCCTCGAAGGACCAGTCGGCCCTCGAGGTCGGCGGCGAACGCGCCCTCGGCGGTCACGTGGAACGGCAGCGAAACCTCGGCGCGAGCGAGCCACTCGTCTTCGACCACCCGAAAGACATCGCCGGGCGCCGCCTGGGCGCTGCCGCTGGAAGACATTGTCACGAAGGTCAGAACGAACACGAACAACCGTAACGAGTATCGCACGAGTTTCTTCCATGTTGAGTTGAAACCGCCCACCTTCCGCCGACGCGCCGCGAGAAGGCGCCCGCAGCAGCCCGACCCCGCCCGCGGTCGTTCTACATACCGCCGATCGCCCCGCGGCTTACTCGACGACACCTTCTTCGAGGGCAACCCTACTTGCACTCCCCGCGTCTCACAGGTTACTCTGAGATACCTTACACTTCTATATACAACCCGGCCATGCCACGTCCGCTCGGTACCACGACCGTTCAGATTCTCGCCGCGATCCGCGACGGTACGACCTACGGCCTCGATCTGGTGGCACGCACGGGACTTCCGTCGGGCACCGTGTATCCGACGCTCGGACGCCTGCGGCGTAATGGCTTCATCGAGGGCCGCTGGGAAGACGCGACCATCGCGGCCGACGAGAACCGCCCCCGGCGCAAGTACTACCGCCTGACCCCGTCCGGTGCGGCGGCGCTGGCCGAAGGGCTCGCGCACTTCCGGACGGTCGCCTCGGCACTCGACCTGGGCCCCCTGCCCGACGGCTCGTGACCGGGCGTCGCCCGAGCCGTCGGACGTTGGCGGGCCGGCTGCTCACCGCGCTCTCGCACCTCGTGCCCCGTGCGGAGCGACGGGAATGGCTCGACGAGTGGCGATCGGAACTCGAGGTGCTGGAAACCGACGATACCCAACGCCGGTCGGCCTACCCCGGGCCGTTGCGATTCGTGATGGGGGCCCTACCCCATGCGCTCTGGATGCGGAAAGAGGAGTGGACGATGGACAGCGCACTGCAGGACCTTCGATACGCCGCCCGCGTGCTTCGTCGGGCGCCCGCCTTCACGATCGTCGCGACGCTCACGCTGGCGCTGGGCATCGGCGCGAACGCCACGATCTACACACTGATCAACGGGCTCCTGGTCCAGGACCCGCCCGGCGTGCACGAGCCCGACCGTCTGGTGCAGCTCGCGCGCAGCTACGACGAGGCCCCTCGCTGGGACAACTGGTCCTGGCCCGCCATGGAGGCGATCCGTCGGGAAGCCCAGGGGCTCGCGGGCGTCGCCGGGTACGCCGACCGCTCGCTCACGCTCGGTACGGGCACCGATGCCGAGCAGGTGGCGGCCCAGTACGTCACGGGCAACTACTTCGAGGTGCTCGGCGTGCGGCCCGCGCTCGGACGGCTGCTCGGCCCGGCCGATGACGTGACCCCGGGCGCCCACCCCGTCGTCGTGTTGGGGTTCGACCTGTGGCAACGCAGGTACGGTGGTGACCCCGAGGTCCTGGGCAGGACCGTCGACCTCGCCGGCGGGCGCTACGACGTGGTCGGAGTAGCCCCGGCGCGCTTCGCCGGCGTCGAGACCCTCGGCCAGACGCCCGAGGTGTTCGTGCCCGGTACCATGACCCCCTCGTTCCGGGGCATGTCGCCCTTCGACGAGTGGGGCTGGAGTTGGATCGACGTGGTGGCTCGCCTCGGCGACGGGGTAGGCCCCGAGGCCGCACGAAGCGCCATGGCGACCATGACGGAGCGGCTGCGCGAGCAGGGATCGTACGGAGACGACGTGCGCATTCTTCTGGCCGAGGGCGTCGGCATGGCCCCGGACGAACGCGCCGAGGCACGCAGGCTGAGCCTGCTCCTGTCGGGCGTCGCCCTTCTCGTGCTCCTGCTCACCTGCGCCAATGTCGCCAACCTGTTCGTGGCGCGCGCGACCACGCGCCAGGGCGAGATGAGCGTGCGGCTGGCACTCGGTGCCGGGCGCGCGAGGCTCACGCGGCAACTCGTCACCGAGAGCCTCGTGCTCGGACTCGCCGCCGCCGTGGTGGCGCTCCTGCCACTCGCCGCGGGAGCCCGCGCGCTGCCGGCGCTCTTTCCCTACTCGGTGCGGGTTCCGCTCGAGCCCGACGCCGCCGTACTCGCGTCGCTGGTGGGGCTGGGGCTCCTCTCGGGGCTGCTCTTCGGTGCGGTCCCGGCGCTGACCGCCACCCGTCGGGGCGTCGCGTCGACCCTGCGGGCGGTCGGCTCCCGGACGGCCACCCCTTCGGCGCGCCTGCGCGACGGCCTGGTGGTGCTCCAGCTCGCCCTCTCGCTCGGGCTGCTCGCCGGTGCCGCGCTCCTGACATCGAGCCTCGCCAACGCCTCGCGCGCCGACCCCGGCTTCGAGTCCGAGGGTCTGCTCGCCACCTACGTCGACCTCGAGGGAACCGGCCGCTACGACGACGAAGCGACCGTGGCCTTCGGCGAGCTCCTGGCCCGAGACGCCGCCGAGCTTCCGGGCGTCGTGTCGGCCACGCTCGCCTCGCAGGCACCCTTCGTGGGGGGATTCGCGCGCTCGAGCCGGAGCCCCGCCGAGCGACCGAACGACCCGGCCGCGACGGTCGAGGCCGAAGCCGTGTTCGTGACCGCACACTACCTCGAGACCCTGGGGATTCCCCTCTCGGCCGGGCGCGCGCTCCGGACCTCGGCCGAGGAGCCCGAGCGCGTGGCGCTGGTCAACGAGGCGCTCGCGCGCCGCTTCTGGCCGGGCGAGGACGCCGTCGGAAAGTACCTTCACGAGGGCGAGCCGATCCGGGTGGTCGGCGTGGTGGGTGACGTGCAGTTCCGGTCGCTCAGGGCGTCCCCGATGCCGACGGTCTACCAGCCCCTGAACGAGTCCTTCACGCAGCGCCTCGTGCTGATCGTGCGCACCCGGGGGGCCCCGCTCGACCTGGCCCCGGCGGTGCGCCGACTCGTGGCGGACCTCGATCCCGGCCTTCCGGTGCTCACCTCGGCCGACGTCCATGCCCGCATGGCCGGGTCGCTCGGAACCACGCGCACCGTGGGCACACTGGTCGGCGTCTTCGCCGCGCTGGCGCTCGTACTCTCGGTCGTCGGACTCTATGGCCTCATGTCGTTCGCGGTCGCGCAGCGCGTGCGAGAGATGGGTATTCGCATGGCGCTGGGGGCGGGTCCGGGGCGGCTCGTGCGGCTCGTGCTGGTGCGCGCGCTCGGGCTCACGGCCGCCGGCCTGGTGTTCGGGCTCGGGCTCGCGCTGGCCGTGGGAAGGGGGCTCGACGGGTATCTGTACGGCGTAGGAACCGCCGACCCGGCCGCCCTGGCTGCCGCCGCCGCGCTCCTGCTCGCCTCGGCCACGCTCGCGGCATGGCTCCCGGCCCGGCGCGCGGGCCGGGTCGACGCGGCCGTGTCGCTTCGAGAGGAGTGATCACCATGCCGAGGTCCATCGCCGCGGCACTCGTCGCGATCACGCTTGTGTCGCCGGGGCTCGGGGCGCAGGAGCCCTCGACGCTCGACGGCGCGTGGCGGGCGACCTGGGCGCAGGGCGTTCGAACGCAGGGCGACGAACTCGTCGAGGTGCAACGCTGGGGCGATGCCGAACTCGTGCTCTCCACCCACGGCGACTCCGTCTCGGGCGCCTGGCGGGCCCTGGGCGGAGCGACCTGGACGCTCT
>CBFGQV010000195.1:0-5813 GCA_965651045.1 uncultured bacterium | reverse complement strand
ATCTCCAAGAGGCCCTGCGCGAGGGCGACGCCGAGCACGCCGCCCGCCGCGGCGAGCAGCGCGAACTCGGTCAGCACCTGCGCCTGAATGCGGCCGCGGCCGGCGCCGAGCGCCACCCTGACGCCCAGCTCGCGGGCGCGCTCGAAGGTTCTCGCGAGGCCCAGGCCGGCGACGTTGACGCAGGTCAGGAGCAGCACGCCCGTGACGGCACCGAGCACCAGCAGCAGCTCGGTGCCCACGAAGCGCGCGAGGTGCCGCCGCATCGGCACGACGTCGACGCCCTCCGAGTAGAGCGCCTCGGGCGCGCGCTCGCGAATGCCCCGGGCGAGCCCCGCGAGTTCGGCTTCGGCCGCGGCTTCACCCACCTCCGGCGCGAGGCGGGCGACGACCTCGAAGTTGATCCAGTTCCGGGCGTCGGCCAGGCCGCGCCGCTGGAAGGTGGTCGGCAGCCACAGCTCGGTGCCCGCCGGAAAGACCTGGGGGCCGCGCACGACGCCGACCACGTCGAGCGCCGTGCCCGACACGTCGAGGGTGAGCGGAAGCTCGGGCGCGGCCCCGAGCCGCTCGCGCCAGAAACGCTCGCTCACCACCGCGACCCGCGCACCCTGCCGCACCTCGTCGGGCGCCGGCAGCCGCCCCCGGAGCGCCGCCACGCCGAGCACCTCGAAGAACGCTTCGCTCACCGCGCGCGCGTCGACCCGGACCGCTTCGTCACCGAGGCGCACCGTGCGCCGGCCGGGCTGGGCGTCGTAGAGCGCGCTCGCCCGGAGGGTACGCGCGCCGTCGCGCCAGTCGAGCCAGTTCTCGGACGAGACCCAGGGAAACGACCCGCTGCTCCCGACCGAGTAGAGCGCCACGAGTTCATCGGGCGCGGGGTAGGGCAGCGGCCGGAGCCATACGCGGTCGGCCACGGCGAAGACCGAGCTCGCGAGCCCGATGCCGAGCCCGAGCGAGACCACCACCAGCAGCGCGTAGCCCGGGTCGGACCGGGCCCGCCGCGCGGCCACGCGAACGTCGGCCCGGAGATGGTCGAGGCGGCGCCCGGCGCCGAGCCGTCGGTCTCTGGCCCGCGCCCCCCGGCGAGCCGCGGCGACGTCGCCGAAGCGGCGGCGGGCCTCGCGGGCGGCGTCGTCCGCCGACCAACCCTGGCGCCGGAGCTCGTCGGCGCGCAGAGCGAGATGCGCCTCGACCTCTTCGTCGAACTCGCGCCGCCGGGGCCGCTCGGCGCCGAAGAAGCGGAACAGCCGCCGGGGGCTCACGGAGACTCCTGCGCCAGAATCCCCCCGACCGAGCGCGCGTAGGCGTGCCAGGTCGCCGCGTCGTCGGCCAGCGCCTCGCGGCCGAGGCGCGTGAGGGTGTAGTAACGGGCCCGGCGATTGTTCTCGGTCACGCCCCACTCGGCCTCGACCAGGCGACGCCCCTCGAGGCGATGCAGCGCCTGGTAGAGAGCGCTGTCGTCGACCTGGAGCGCGCCGCCCGACCGCGCCTCGAGCCAGCTCACCACCCCGTACCCGTGCTGCGGGCCCCAGCTCAGCGCCTTCAGGACCAGCAGGTCCAACGTGCCCTTGAAGAGCGGCAGCGATCCCTCGCCCATCACGTACCTCCGCGTGCTTCCCCCAGACTCTTACCCGTGAGTGCTAAGGGAAGCATACGGCAGGGCGCCGGGCGGGCGCAAGGTTCCCCTCAACTTCGTTCCTGCCTCACTCCGCCCGCAGCGCCACGTTCGGATCGACGCGCGTGGCCCGTACGCCGGGCAGCAGGCTCGCGGCGCCGGCGACGAGCAGCAGGACGGCGGCCACGCCGCCCAGCACGGCCGGATCGCGAGGCGAAACCTCGAAGAGCAGATCGCGCGCGTACGGGCCCGCGAGCCACGCCACGAACAGCCCGAGCGCGATGCCGCCCACCGCGAGCCGCGCGCCCTGCACCAGCACGTTGCCGAGCAGGCGGCTCTGACGGGCGCCGAGCGCCGAGCGGATTCCCAGTTCGCGCGTGCGTTCCGCGACCTCGAACGCGAGCAGGCTGTAGAGCCCCACCGACGCCACGACGAGGGCGAGCAGCCCGAACACGGTAAACATCGTCGCGCCCAGGGTCCACGCGCGCGCCTGCGGGTCCAGCACCTCGCGCAGCGTCTCGGAGCGGGCGAAGCGAATGGTCGCGTCGAAGCCCCGGAGCGCCTCGGCCATCGCACCGGCGACCGCGCCCGGGTCGGCGGCGCGCGCGTAGATCGCCTGCGCCTCGAACTCGACCTGCCCGAGGGGCAGGTAGTACGCCTGGAAGGGCTCCTCCTGCAGCCCACCCCGCGCCGCGTCTTCCACCACGCCCACGACCGTGCGGCAGATCTCGTTGTCGTTGCCCACGATGAGGCACGCCCCGAGCGGGTCGCCGTTCGGCCAGGTCGTCTCGGCCATGGTGCGGCTCACGATCGCCACCGGGGGCCCGCCCTCGACGTCGGTCGCCTCGAAGCCGCGCCCGCGAAGCACGCGAAGGCCGACCACATCGTGATAACCGGGCGCCACGGCGTGATAGTACGGCCCTCCGCTCGGCAGCCGCGGAATCGAGTCGATGCCCGGAATGCGGAGCGCCGTCGCGAAGCTCCACTGGAGCGGGGCCGACGTGAGCGTCACGCCCTCGACGCCCGGCAGGCGGGCCACGTGCCGGGCGGCCCGCTCGTAGACCGCGTTCCGCTCGGTCGGCGTGAGTCCCCGGGCCTCGAACTCGAGCGCCGCAGACGCGAGGCGGTCGATGTCCAGCCCGAGGTCCAGCCCCCGCACGTTGGCGAGACTCTTCACGAAGAGGCCGGCACCTACCAGGAGCACGACCGAGAGCGACGCCTGCGCCACCGCCAGCCCGCCGCGCAGCCGCGAACGCCGGCCCGAGCTGCCGCGCCGGGCGCTGCTCAGGTCGCCGCCCAGGTCGGCCCGGGAGCTCTGGAGGGCGGGCCCGAGGCCGGCGAGCATTCCCGCCAGGAGCGACGCCACCACCGCGAACACGAGCACACGGGGGTTCAGGCCCGCGTCGGGAAAGTAGACCTCGGGCAGAAGGACACGCTGCATGGCCGGTGCCCCCCAGTAGGCCAGCGCCACGGCGAGCGCGCCGCCGATGGCCGCCAGCCCCACCGACTCGACCACATGCTCGGTCACGAGGCGGCGGCGCGAGACCCCGAGCGCCAAACGCACCGCGACCTCGCGGCGTCGACGCACCCCGCGGGCGAGCAGCAGGTTCGCCACGTTCGCGCAGGCGATCAGCAGCACGACCAGCGACACACCCGCGAGCCAGCGCACCACGCGAAGCTCCTCGTCCGAGCCCATCGCCGCCCGGAGCGGCGACATGCGGAGCTCGGTGGTCGTGTAGCGCTCGTCGCGCCCTTCGCTCCGGCCGTTCTGATGCAGGCGCGTGGCCTCGGCCGACGCGGCCTCGTCGCCCACGCCCTCGGCGAGCCGCGCGACCGCGGCCATCCACCACCACTGGCGCGACGTGCGCCACCCGTCGTTGCCGCCGATCAGACGGTACTGGCCGGCTTCCAGGGGTAGCCAGACGTCGACCCGGTCGAGCGTCGCGCCCGTGAATCCCCCCGGGGCCACGCCGATCACCGTCCAGTCGTGCCCCGAGATGCGCAGCGTGCGCCCGAGCACGCCGACATCACCCCCGTACGCGCGCTGCCAGAGCTCCTCGCTCAGGACGACCGTGCCGGCCGCGTCGATGCGGTCGTCGTCGGGCGCGAAGGTGCGGCCCAGGCGCGCCGGAACGCCGAGCAGGCCGAAGAACTCGTGGCTCACCATGCGCCCGGTGATGTCGAGCGCCTCCTGCCCGCTGCCGAGGGTGAGCTCGCGCTGATGCGAATAGCCCGCGACGCCGGCCAGCCCCGGGTGCGCGCGCAGGTCGTCGAAGTCGGGGTAGGTGAGGGTCGTGCCGAGCCCCGTCTCGCGCTGGAGCTGTACGAGGCGCAGCTCGTCGGCATCGGTCAGGTGCGCCGGCGGGCGGAGCAGCAGCCGGTCCACCATGCCGAACATGGCCGCGTTGGCGCCGATTCCGAGCGCGAGGGTGAGGGCCACCGCGGCGGCGAAGCCGGGCGTGCGGCGGAGCGTGCGCGCCACGCCGCCGACCCCCCTGCGAACCGTGTCGAACGTGTTTTCGAGCCCCATCATCGTCTTCCTCCTCTTCACGATCCGTTCGAGGCGAGGGCGGTATCCCTCGCCGAAGCGCCGCTCCGCCTCGGCGCGCGCGGCGTCCGGGTCCCAGCCGGCGTCGACCAGGCGCTCGGCCATCTCGGTCAGGTGATGCTCGATCTCGCGCGCGACCTCGTCACGCGGGGCGAGCGCCTCGGGTTCGATACGCGGGCCTTCTCGCACGCGTCAGCCCCCCGCCTCGTCGGGCGCGAGCTTCGCCACCGCCTCGACGTAGCGCTCCCAGCGCTCGGCCTCGTCGGCGAGCGCGGCGCGGCCGGCGCGGGTGAGGGCGTAGTACTTCGCGCGCCGACCCTTCTCCGACGTGCCCCACCCGCTCTCGAGCCAGCCCCGGTCCTGCATGCGGTAGAGGGCGTGGTAGAGCGCCCCGTCTTCGATCACCAGCTCGTCGTCGGTCCGCCGCAGCACCCAGTCGAGAATCGCGAACCCGTGCATCGCGCCGCCGGCCGCGAGGGCCTTGAGCACGACGAGTTCGAGGGTGCCCTGAACGGGCCCGAGCGAGGCAGGGGTCATGGGGCGTCGAGCTCCGGTAGGGGGCTTGTCGTCTGAATTGCTCAGACAAACGATAGGTTGTCCGAATGATTCAGACAAGGTCCGGGGGATTCCCGTTCCGACATGGAAGCGCCCCACCCGCCGCGCGAACGTCGGGTCGCCATGACGAACGTCCACGATCCGAGGCGGCCCCGCCGCCCGCCGCCCGACCGTCCGCCTCGCCTGCTCGACGAGCGCGGCGGCCCCGACTTTCCGGAGCGCTTCCAGCACCTCGCCCAGCGCGCCGACGCCATCGACGTCGCGCTCACGCGGGTGCGCCTGACCACGCTGCAACTCGACGTGGGTGCGCTGGCGGGCGTGGGCCGCATGCGGGTGCTGTTGGCCGAAGTGCGCGCCCCCACGCTGGACGCCGAGGCTCACGAGGCACTGCTCGACCCCGCGCGCGCCGTGACCGTCCGGCGTCTGCTCGACGAGCTCGGGCGGGGGCGCCTTCTCGTGCGGGCCGCCCCGCTCGGCGGGTGGTCACCGGACTTCTCGGTCTTCCACCGCGCACAGCGGCCCGACGGCGCGCTGTTCGGGCCCCACTGGCTGGAGCGGCCGTACCCGTACCGGGGTCCCGCCTGGGCCGTCGAGGTGGGCGCGTCCGACGCGGCGCGGGCCGCCCTGCGCTTCGACGAGCTCTGGGCCCGGAGCCACGACGTCACCGAGGCGCTTCGGCGTCTGCTGGAGCGGGCCGTCACACATTGACACCCCCGCATGGCATCGGTAAGCTTTTGGCTCTCCAGCGTCCGGCTCTCGCGAGTCGGGCTGCGGGGTTTCTTCCCGGGTAGCTCAGTTGGTTAGAGCATCTGACTGTTAATCAGAGGGTCGTGGGTTCGAGTCCCACCCCGGGAGTTCTTCACCTTTCCAGGCACCGCCGGACCGTGTCGGCGAGCTGCTTCGCCGTGAAGGGTTTCGGCAGGAACGCGTCGCCTCGGCCTTCGAGGCCGCCCGCCAGGGCCTCTTCCGAGTAGCCCGAGATCAGCACCACGGCCAGGTCGGGCCGCAGCTCCTTCAACCGGTCGGCAAGCGCCGCCCCGCCCAGACCGGGCATGACCACGTCGCTCAGCACGAGGTGAATCTCCTCGCCGCGCTCAC
>CBFGQV010000194.1:0-5846 GCA_965651045.1 uncultured bacterium | reverse complement strand
TAGTGCATGGACACCGGTATGTAGCGGCCGTCGGGAACCGAGGCGAGGCCCACGGGGCGCCCGGGGCGGAAGGTGAGCTTGGCGCGTACGCTGACGTTGTCGGGGAATCCCTTCACCGACTCCAGGTAGCTTCTCGACGCGTCGAAGTTGGCCGAGCCGCTCTGCCCGGGAGGGCTGGTCGCCTGCCCGATCTGCTGCCCGATACCCAGCAGGTCACCGACGAACCAGCCGGTGACGTCGATCACCGCGGCCGAGTCGGGCCGGTGCGCCGCGATGCTCGCGGACTCCACGACCGACGATCCGATCGTGAGGTCGACCGCGGCGGCGGCGCGTGCGTCGCCGTCGGCGGTGAAGCGATGCGGGCGCTTCATGAGGAAGACGCGCTCGCCGTGCTGCTCGAGCGCGACGAGGTCCATCTCGAAGAAGCTCGGCGTCGTACCGCCGTAGAGGCCGGCCGCGCCGATGCCGCGCGCGATGCGGTAGTCCATCAGGAAGTCCTGACCGAGCATCTCGCGCGGCACGGCGAGATAGAGCTTGTCCTTCGCGTGATAGAGGTCCAGGAACCCGGGCACGTGCTCGGCGTCTTCGACCAGGTCGTGGAACGCCTTGAAGGGGTCGGCTTCGGTCGTGTCGCTCGCTTCGGCCGAATCGGGCCGCTCCTGCGCGAGCAGCGGCCCGGCGAGCGGCGTGGCCAACATGAAGAACCCCATGCCGAGGTGCCAGAGGAGCTTCCGCGCAAACCCGTCGATCGTCGTCATCGTCACACTCTCCTGAGGATCGCATCGCGCCCGTCCCACCCCCGGGACGGGTCGAAGCCCCACGGTAGCGTCTCGCCCCGTTCGTTGAAAGAGCGAGGTTTCGGTGGGGCGGAGGCGCGTGTACTGTTGGAAGAGGGGCGGACGTCGCGCCCACCGTTCATCTCGAACCCCGCCATCATGCCCCTCCACGCGCCCCTTCAGAGCACGCTCGCCCTCGCCACGACGCTCGTAGCCTTCGCGGCGTGCGGAGGCGACGACGGCGGCACGACGCCCGACGACGGCACCGACATCGAACGGGTCACCGTATCGCCGACGACGCTCGATCTCGACATCGGCGAAGCACAGCAGCTGACCGCGCAGGTCACGCAGAAGAACGGTGAACTGTCGCTCACCGCGCCCACCTGGACCGCAGTACCCCAGGGCGTCGTCTCGGTCGGGGCGTCGGGGCTCGTCACCGGGCTGGCCGAAGGGTCCGTCGTGGTGCGGGCGTCGGCCGGCGGTCGGAGCGGCGAGGCCACCGTCACGGTGAACGATCCGAACCCGCCCGCGGCGCCCGACGCCGTGGCCGCCGAAGTCCTGTCGAACGACGTGATCGAGGTGAGCTGGAACGACAACGCGGGAAACGAAGACGAGTACCGCGTCGAGCGCGAGGGCGTGAGCCCCTCGGCGGTGCCGGGCGTACCGCTCGCGGTCTTCACGCCGGTCGCCACGCTTCCCGCCAATACGACCAGCTTCCGCGACGAGGGACTCGATCCCGGCACCGCCTATCGCTACCGCGTCCGCGCCTGCAACGAGAACGGGTGTGTACCCGAAGGCGACGGCGATGCGACGACCGGTGCGGTCACCACCCACGAGACGCTCGAGGTCGTGACGACGTCGGTGCCGGCGGGGGTCGTGGGCGCCGCCTATTCCTTCGCGCTCGAGGCGTCGGGCGGAGGGCCCACCCGAAGCTGGTCGGTCGTCGCGGGAACGCTGCCCGCCGGGCTCGAGCTCGCGCCGGCCGGCCTGCTCGAAGGCACGCCGACGGCCGAGGGCACCTTCCCGGTGACCTTCGAGGTGGCGGGCGGTGAGCAGAGCGCGTCGCTCGCGGTCGAGCTGCTGGTCAGCGACCAGGTGCTCGCGCCCCAGATCGTCACGGCGTCGCTGCCCTCGGCGGCGGTGGGCGTGCCGTACGCGGCGGCGCTCGAGGCCATGCACGGAGACGGCACCTACGCGTGGGCCGTGGCCGCGGGCCAGCTTCCGGACGGCCTCGCCCTGAATCCCACCAGCGGCGCCATCGGGGGCACACCCACGGCCGAGGGTTCGAGCGACTTCACGATCGAGGTCACGAGCGCCGAGATGACGGGGCAGCGTGCCTTCACGCTCGTCGTGCACGGCGCGCTGGCCGTCGATACGGGGGATCTCCCGTCCGGTGTCGTGGGCACGGCCTACGCGAGCACGCTCTCGGCGTCCGGCGGCGACGGCGACTACACATGGAGCCTCGGCGAAGGTGCCTTGCCGGACGGGCTGACGCTCACGCCGGGTACCGGCGCGATCGGGGGCACCCCCACCGCCGCGGGCGCGACCGAGTTCACGGCGCGGGTCGAGAGCGGCGACGGACAGACCGCCGACGCGGCGTTCACGTTGGCCGTGTACGAGGTGCTCGCGGTGACGACCGACCAGTTGCCCGAGGGCCAGATCGGGCAGGACTACACCCACGCGCTCAAGGCGACGGGCGGCGATGGCGACCATGCGTGGTCGCTGGCCGGCGGAGCGTTGCCCGACGGGCTGTCGGTCGACGCCACGGAGGGTACGATCGAGGGCGCGCCGACCGAGACAGGTGAGTTCGACCTCACCCTCGAGGTCCAGAGCGGTGACGGGCAATCGGCCCAGGCCGAGTTTTCGCTCAGCGTGGCGCCGGGGCCGCCGGCGATCCTGACGACGACGCTTCCCGACGGCGAGGTGGGCGTGCCGTACGACGAGAGCCTGGCCGCGGTCGGGGGCGACGGCAGCTACGCCTGGGCCGTGACCAACGGAGCTCTGCCCGACGGACTCGCGCTCGACGGCGGCACAGGCGCGATCACGGGTACGCCGACCACCGAGGCCACCGCCGACTTCACCGTCGAGGTCACGAGCGACGGGCAGGCCGATACCCGCGCGCTCTCGATCACGGTCGCTGCGTCGGCGAGCCCGCTGGCGATCACGACCACCACGCTCACCGACGCGCGGGACGGGGTGGCGTACGCCGCCGAAGTCGAGGCCAGCGGCGGCGCGCCACCCTACACCTTCGCGCTCGCCTCGGGAGCGCTGCCGGGCGGCATTCTCCTCGGTGCCGCCTCGGGCGAGCTGGCGGGTACGCCGACCGCAGCGGGCACGGCCTCGTTCACCGTCCAGGTGACCGACGACCTGGGGACCGTGGTCACGCAGCCCCTCACCCTCGACGTGTGCCCGGCGGCGTTCGACCTCGCCGTGGGCCAGATGGCGCGTATCTTCCTGCCCGACGGGTGCGGCGCCGTGCTGCCGGCGGTCGACGGAGACTACCGGGTCGCTGTCGTGGCGCGGAGCCAGGCCGGTGGCGCGGCCTACCTGCCCACCGGCTTCAAGCTGGTGGGCACGGCCGGTGAGCCCGGCGCGGGCTTCCCGTCGCCGTTGGCCGGCGCGCCGTACGCGTTACGCTCGGTCGAGGCGCTCGATCCGGGCCTTCCCGACGAGATCGCCGAGCTCGCGGCTCGCACCGAGGCGCTCCACCACCGGCTCCGCGAAGAAGAGCGTCGCGCGGTGCCGAACGTACCGGGAGCGCCCCCGAACAGGGTCGGGCCGCCGCTGGCGCAGGGCCCGGTTCCGGCGCCGGCCCGCCAGGCGCCGGCCAACCGCACCTTCTGGGTGACGCCGGGCAGCGGGGCGCGGGTCGAGACCGGCGCGACCCTGCTCGGTGAGAGCTCGTCGGTGCTCTACTACGCCGACGACGCCGTCATCGGTACGGGTGACGAGCCCTCTCAGGCGCAAGTCGATGCGCTCCTCGCTTACTACGAGGCCTACGGCAAGGCAATCATCGACAACGCGTTCGGGGGGCTCGGGCCGGCGGGCACGACGCAGAACTTCAAAGACGACGAGGGCAACGTTCTCACACTGCCGATGGGCGACCTCGACGAGAACGGGAAGGTCATCGTGCTCCAGGTTCGTCCGTCGTATATGCCCAGCGGCGCCGCCGCGTACGTCTCGTCGTGCGACCGGTACCCGAAGTCGCTCGCGAACCACAACGGGGGGCCCTTCTACTGCTCGGGCAGCAATCACGCCGAGATCACCTACTTCGCCAAGCCCGACAGCGATTTCTACCTCGGTACGCTCGTGCACGAGGTGAAGCACATCTCGAGCCACGGGTACGCCGTGTTCGGCGGCCGAGGCTTCAACCCTAGCTGGATCGAAGAGGGTACCGCCGAGATCGCGAAGGAGAAGTCGAGCCGTGACGCCGCGGGCGAGCTCGACGGCACCCGGGTCGGGCTCTTCGACGTGTACGTCGGAGGCTCGCTCAACGCCCAGACGTTCGGCATGGGCGTCGTTCTTTCGCGGGCGCGCGCGTACCTGGGCGCGGCTCCCCGCCACTCGCTCTACGGCACGCCTTCGCCGAATCCGGGCAACTCGACCTACTACGGCGCGTCGTGGCTCTTCCACCGCTTCCTCATCGACCAGTTCGGCGGCGGCAACGAAGACGCGTTCATGCACGCCCTCAACACCGGGGGCTCGGGTGCGGCGCACATCGTGGCCGTGACGGGCGACCCCATGGGTGTGCTCTGGGAGCGTTTCGTGCAGGCGATCGCGGTCGAGGGCGAGGCGAGCGCGAGGGCGGCGTCGGCGAATCGTTTCGTCAGCTACGACTTCGATGCGATCGCGGCCGGGTTCTCGCAGAACTGGCCCTACACGCTCGCGACGTCGGGCTTCACGACGGGAACCACGACGCTGCCTTCGGTCGTCTACGGGGGGCCCAGCTTCTTCGACTTCAACGGTACGGGTGCCACCGGATTGCGCCTCGACGTCTTCGACGGCGATGACGCCGAGCTCTTCTCGGGCCAGGACGTCGTGCTGATCGTGGTTCGGATCCGGTAGCGGGCCGGGCCCTCAGCCGATCGACACCTCGGTATCGACGCCGGCGAAGCGGCCCCAGGATTCGATCGCCGCGGGCACCTCGTCTCGCACACGCGCAGGGAGCGGTCCGAACGGCGTGACCTCGACGACCACCCCACGGGCACGCCGCGTGCGCGACCAGGTCGCCACCACCCGCCCGCCCGCCACGACCGTCCACCGGAACACGCCGTTCCTTCCCGGATCGACCCGATCGGCGTGTTCGGGGTCGAGTTGGCTGTCGCGCGCGCGGTACCCCAACAGGTGTTCGTCGAAGCCCGCGAGGGCCAGAACCGCAGCCCCGGCGTCATCGCTGTCCGGGTCGAGCGTGTCGAGGTGCTCGGCGAGCATGGCATAGGGACCGCCCGGGCCCTCGACCTGGACGATGACCTCGCCGTCGGGCGCGAGGGCCTTGCGGGCGTCGGTCTTGGTGAGTTTGGTCCAGTGGACCAGGTCGTCTACGGTCGCCGGTCCGTGGCCCCGCAGATACCGCACGCCGAGTTCGCGCAAGGCCTCGGGGCGGTCGAGCCTGCGGGGCTCCGCCACCCAGTCGTCGAGCAGGACCAGTTCGTGGTCGGCGCCCCGCACGGGCCCGTGCACGAGCGTGCCGGTCTGGGAGAGGTACCAGGCGGTGTGGTAGCTGCGCTGCCCCGTCATGTCGAGCCCGGCGTCGCGGCACGCTTCGGCGAATTCGACGCGGGTCGCGCGGGCGCCCCCCGCGAGCAGTTCGAGCGCCACGTCTCGGGCCCGCTCCAGGAACGGCTCGTCGATGCCGAGGTAGGCTCGGCGCCGTTCGGCCCCCATCAGCGCGCGTGCTCCCACGTGCTCGAGCATCCACGGCAGGTCACGGGCGGCGACCACGTGCATCGTGCCGCGCATGGGCCACGACCGCACGATGGCGCCCGCGTCGAACGCGGCGACGACGTCGGCCTCGGTGCTTCCGGGCAGCCGCGAGCCGACGGCCCAGCGCGAGGCCGGAAAATCCTGGCC
>CBFGQV010000193.1:0-5872 GCA_965651045.1 uncultured bacterium | reverse complement strand
TCGCTGAAGGCGAACACCGGGCCCGAGTGCGGCCCCAGCGCCCCGGCCGCGATCTCCACCATCGCCGGACCACCCGGGTTGGTGGCCAGAACCGTCCCTTGCCCGGTTCCATCAAACCAGCCCGGGTAGTACTGCAGGAACGTGGTGATGCCCTGCACCGCCGTGCCGCTGCCGGTGACGACGTTGACCGTGACGATGCCCATTCCCCCGGTGATGTTCAGCCCGAATGCGTCGATCAGGCTCTCGTTGGCATTGTCTGAAGTGGGTATTCCACCGAACGAGCTGTTGTCCGGCAGGAGAATGGCGCAGCCGCCGTGCTTCACATACTCGAAGAGCGCGCTCTGCTCTGCCGCCGAGAGCGCCGTAATAGCCTGGTTGTTGGCGCGAACCGTGCCCAGGAGCACCACGTCGACCTCTTCATCCAGCAGCGCGGCGTCGAGGGTCGAGGCCTCGTCCAGCCACACGTTCGGGTAGGTCGTCTCGAGCAACTGCATCGCCGGGCCGAGCGCCGCCGACGAGATGGAGCTGAATCCGCCCCGCTGCAGGTCGAAGCCCGCGATACGGAGGCCCGGGTCCACCCACGCGATCGTCGACAGTTCGCGGGCGGCGCCACCCAGTCCCGAGTGGCCCGCGTAGGCGGGCGTGCCGAACAGGAATTCGGTCACACCCCGTCCGGCGTCCTTCAGCGCGGCAGCGAACCCGGTCGGCTCCGGCCCCGGCACGTAGTCGTCACACGACAGCGTGGCCGGCGCGGGCACGTTCGGCAGCAGCTCGAAACGGGCACTGGTGGCCGGAACATCGTGCTGCGCACCGAGCTGGAGCTCGCCCAGGCGACCCGCAGGAATGCTGTTCGTGTCGATGCACTGAGCGACGATCACCGCCTCGGAAAACACCTGCTCCGGGAACACGTCGTACTCATAACAACTGTTGTACCAAGGCAAGGTGACGCCGAGGTCGCACTGGGAAGCGTCGAGCTCGGCGATCCGGGCCACGATGGTGCCCTCGTCGCTCGTGGCGCCCGCGGGAATGTAGAGCACGGCGTCACCGTCACGGGTCAGAATCGTCATCTCTTCGCCCGCCGCGAACGTGGCGATCTGACAGTCGTAGCCCGTCACGCACCCGAGGTCGGTTTCCAGCGAACTGCCGATGAAGAAGTTGATGGGCACCGTACGCCCGTCCTTGAGCCCCACGACATCGTCGGTCGTGAGGTTCTTCGCCGTGCCGCCGTTGCTTCCGAACTGGAGGTCGACCAGGCCGAGTTCCAGCGGCCCGAGAAAGACGGTCAGGCGGTACGTGAACTGGCCTCCGTTCGGGTCCGACGCGAGGAGCGGCTCGTGGGCGGGGTCCTTGGTGTCCCACTCCACCTTGTAGTGGTCACCGTCGTAAACGATCTCGGATGGGGCGAACGTGCGATAGGGATCCCCATCTTCGCAGGCCCATGCGGAGTTGGACGTATTGAGAAGGCAGACCTCCGCGTGCGGGGCCAGACCCGGTATCGAGCTCTGGCCTCCCTTCACTGGACTGGCCACTAGTGGAGGGAGGAACAGGAAGCCCGCGTACTCGCCATCGGTGGAACCGTCGATCAACTGCGCGAGTGGGTGCAGGGGCATCGGGGGGTCGTCGAGCGCCGTGGGCGGGCCAGCGTCTACGCAACCCAGCACCGTGAGGAGCGGAAGTGCGAGAGCGGCCTTGAGGGTGATGAATGGAAGGCGCGGAATGGGCGTGCGACGCTGCATGAGAGAACTCCTGGGGGGGCTTGGTCGATCCTGCGCGACGGCTCACGGTGAGACCATCGAGACGTTCCCCTTTACGAATTCGTCTCGCGAACGGGGCCATCGCAGCTCGAGGTCGGCGGGCCCGTCGCTTGACCCATGGGCCGATCGGCATCTACGATTGTCGGAGGCAGGGGCCGTTTCTGCGGCCGCTGCACATCTTCGTCTTCGCCCGGTTCACGGGCACTGAGCCCTGAACCCCATGGTCACAGGCGACGTCTTCTCGCCCGCACTCCTGCGCGCGTTGCGGGAGGGTGGCGAGCCCGCCGCGAAACGCCTGTTCGACGCGCTGTACGACGAGCTCCACCGACTGGCCCGGAAGGTCCGCCAGGGTAGGGCCAGCGACACCATGAGCACGACGGTGCTCGTGCACGAAGCGTACATGAAGCTGGCCTCGTCAGAGGGAGCCGACCCGGAAAGCAGACTGCATTTCTTCCGCATCGCCGCGCGCGCGATGCGCCAGATACTGGTCGACGCCGCCCGCCGGCAGGTGAGCGAAAAGCGGGGTGGAGGCGATCTCTTTCCGGTCACGTTCGACGACGCATTGCACGCCGCGCCCATGCCCCCGGAGACGTTCCTCGTGCTCGACGAGGCGATCGACCGA
The DNA here is from genome assembly GCA_965651045.1 of uncultured bacterium. Taxonomy (GTDB): domain Bacteria; phylum Gemmatimonadota; class Gemmatimonadetes; order Longimicrobiales; family Gaopeijiaceae; genus Gaopeijia. The sequence goes on along the minus strand of CBFGQV010000193.1, from coordinate 3,496 downwards.
CTGGCCGAGGTCGATGCTCGAGCTGCCAAGGTGGTGGAGTGCCGGTACTTCGCCGGTCTCTCGGTCGAGGAGACCGGAGAAGCCCTGGGCATCTCGCCGCGCACGGTGAAGCGGGACTGGCGGATCGCACGTGCTCGCCTTGCTTCGGACCTCGCGGCGCCCCGGGCATGATGACGACGTCAGGCCGCGGCACGGATACGGAAGGCGCAGGGGCCGGCGAGGGCGAAGGCGATACGGAGCAGGAGCGTTGGCTGCGCGTGCGCGCCTTGTTCGAAGAGGTGGTCGAGCGCGATCCGGACGACTGGCCGGGTCTGATCGAGGCGGCGGCCGACGACGAGCGGGAGCTGCTCGCCCGGCTGCTGGCGGCCGACGCATCGGAGGGGTCGCTGCTCGACCGGACTCCCGACGAGCTCGCGTCGGGCCTGCTCGGCGTCGACGAACCGGTCCCGGACCGAATCGGCAAGTACCGCATCGTGCGCCTGATCGGACGAGGGGGTATGGGCCAGGTGCTGCTGGCTCGCCGCGACGACGGCACCTACGAGCAAGAGGTGGCGATCAAACTGATCCGGCGGGGCATGGACAGCGAGGATGTGCTGCGCCGCTTCAAGGTCGAGCGCCAAATCCTGGCCCGGCTCACCCACGGCAACATCGCACGGCTCCTGGACGGCGGCATCGCAGACGACGGACGCCCGTACTTCGTGCTCGAGTACGTTCCGGGAACGTCGATCATCGAGCACTGTGCGACCCATGCGCTGCCGCTCGATACGCGGCTGCGCTTGTTCGTCGAGGTGTGCTCGGCGGCCCAGTACGCACACGAGCGAGGCATCGTCCATCGGGACCTGAAGCCGCGCAACATCATCGTGTCCGAGCCGGCACAACCGGGTCCATCGTCGGTGAAGTTGCTGGACTTCGGCATCGCCAAGCTGCTCGACCCGACGGAGCTGGACCTGACGGTGGCCCTGACCCACACGGGCTCCCGACTCATGACCCCCGAGTACGCGAGCCCGGAGCAGCTCGTGGGCGGACCGGTCAGCGCCGCGAGCGATGTGTACAGCCTGGGTGTCATCTTGTACGAGTTGATGACGGGCCGCCGGCCCCATGACCTGAAAGGCCTCACACCTGGCGCCGCAGGGCTGATCGTCCACGACACCGACCCGGCCCGACCGGCTACGGGTGAGGTCGGGCGCGTACCTGCCGCCCTGCAGGCCATCGTGCTGATGGCGCTCCGCAAGGAGCCGGAGCGCCGCTACGCGACGGCTGGCGAGCTCGGCGACGACCTGCGCCGGTTCCTCGCCGGCGAAGCGGTTCGCGCGCGGGGGGACTCGATTCCGTACCGTGTTCGAACCGTCCTGCGCCGCCGCAGAGTGGGGCTCGCGCTTCTGGTGGCCACGGTCGGCGTCGCAGTAGGTGTCGTCGGCACGTGGGGGGGTGACGACGGAGCCGTCGCGCCCGTCGTTCTCGCGCCCGCAGCGAAAGCCGTCGCCCTCGCCGTGCTCCCCCTCGAGTACGAGGGTCCGGAAGGACAGGAGTACTTCGCCGACGGCCTGGCCGACGCGGTGCAGGGCCATCTCGCGGGTGTACCGGGCCTCACCGTCGTCTCTCACGCCCGGGCACTGCAATACCGCGGCTCGGGTCGCACGCCGAGAGAGATCGGCGCCGAACTCGGCGTCGCCTACGTTCTCGAAGGCAGCGCTCGGTTCGATCGGCCGACCGAACCAACGGGCCGCGTAACCGTGACGCCCCGACTGATTCGGGTCGCGGACGACAGCACCATATGGACCGAGGTATTCGAGCATACGATGGTGCAGTTCTTCACCATGCAGTCGACCGTCGCACGCGGTGTGGTCGAGGCCTTGAGCCTGGACACGTTCGATGTCGCCAGGTCCGTCCTCGGCGCAGCGACAACGTCGGACCTGGAGGCGTACCGCTTCTATCTGCGGGGGAACGACTTCCTGCGCTTCAACGAAGACGAGTCCCGACTGCGGCTCGCCGAGGCCTCGTACGTCGAAGCGGTGGCCCGCGACAGCACGTTCGCGCAGGCCTGGGCGAAGCTCTCGGCAACCCATACGCAGCTCTGGTTCCACCGCTACGACCCGTCTGACGAGCGGCTGGAACTCGCCCGTGAAGCCGCCGATCGGGCTCTGCGGCACCACCCAGGGCTCCCGGAGAGCTACTACGCGCTCGGCTTATTCCTCTACCAGGGGCGGGGCGATCTGCGACAGGCGCAGCGGTACTTCGAGCGGGCCCTCGAGCTCCAACCCAACCATGTGAACGGGCTCTTCGGGCTCGGCACCGTCCTGCGTCGGCAAGGCCGCATGGAAGAGGCGCTCGCGACCTTCGAGCATCTGAGGGTACTCGACCCGCTGGACGTCCACTTCCGCTTTTCTGCGGCGTTCACGCAACAGCTCCTGAGGGACTACGAGGCCTCCGACCGGACGTACGTGAGCGTCATGGATGGTGGCGCGGACCTACCGATGCTGTATGCCGCCCGGGCGCACCTGGCCCTGGCCCGCACCGGATCCGTCGAGGAAGCCGCGAGGGTGTTGCAGCAGGGCACGGGCGCCGCGGTCGACAACGACTTCACTCGCTTCGTCACGGCTGATCTCGCGCTCATGGGGGGCCGCTACCGCGAGGTGCTGCTACGCACGGCAGAGTGGAGCACCGACGTGCTGGATTCACAGGTGGGGTACGTGCCGGTGGCGTGGCTGCGGGCCTCGGCCTATCGGGGCCTCGGTGAGACCGACAGCGCGCGCGCCCAGGACGCCATCGCGGTGCGGCTGCTCGAGGAGCGGGTGCGCAGCCACCCGACCGACGCACGCGCCCACAGCACGTTGGGGCGAGTCTACGCCACGACGGGTCGCGACGACGACGCGGTCCGCCACGCTGAACTCGCCGTGGAACTCATGCCACCGAGCCACGACGCGGTCCTCGCTCCGTTCCGAGTCGAAGACCTCGCCACCGTCTACGTCCTGACCGGCCGCCACGACGAAGCGATCGCCACCCTGGAGGCGCTGCTCGCCGTGCCCGGCATGCTGTCGGTCCGGCACCTCCACGCCGATCCACGCTGGGCGCCGCTCCGCGCTCACCCGCGTTTCCCAGTCGCGCCCGCGGGCAGCGGCGGTCCTCACGAATCACCATCATGAATCGTCCAAGGCGGGGCCACCCTGGTCCCGACCAACCTTCTCGCTCGCGGACGCGGTCAGCTTCACAGTCATGACGCGACGTTCCATTCACGAGGCGCTCACGCTGGATCGACACTTCGCCACCGCCGGGTCCATCTTCGCAGAGCAGGAACAGAGGCGCTGATCATGAACATCACCCCCGCTGGACTCCTACCCCTCATTCGCCGCAGAATCCTCCCGGCGATGCTGCTGGCCCTCCTTCCGCTCGCCGCGTGTGGCGACGGCGGCACGGATCCCGAGGGCGATGACCCGCCCGCCGAAGACGAACAGCCGATCCCCCCTCCGGGACCGCACTTCAGCGTCTCGCCGATTCC
>CBFGQV010000192.1:0-5885 GCA_965651045.1 uncultured bacterium | reverse complement strand
CGGTCGCCATCGCTGCGGGGGGCGGGTGGCCGGGCGGTGGTGGGGGGCGGGGTCGTGGCCGGCGCCCGGCCCGCGGCCGTCGCCCGCCTCGTGGCCGTCGCCCGCGTGCGTCACGGCCGGCCCGTTTCCAGCTGCCCCTCGAGCCCGTCCCAGAGCGCGCGGTAGCGGCGGCGGGACTCCCGCATGAGGCCCAGCCCGTCAGGGGTGACACGGAAATATCGGCGCGGCTTGCCGCCCTCGTCCGGGGGGCGGAGCTCGGAGCGCGCGAATCCGCCTTCTTCGAGGCGCCGCAGGGCGATGTAGACGGCGGCGGGGGCGACGTCGCGGCCCGTCACCCGCTCCATCTCGAGCACGATCGACGTGCTGTACGCCTCGTCGTCGAGGCGCAGCGTGGTGAGCAGCACCTGGTGCTCGAACTCGCCCAGTACGTCCTTGCCCATCGCCGTTCTCCGTGGGGATTCGCGGGGTGCCCGGAGCGGCCATGCCGGGCCGCGTCGCGGAAGACCTTTCCGGCGACCTACGGATGACTAGCGTTGTTAGTTTCAGCGAGGCTGCGGCGGATGGTGCGGGTGGTGCCGGCGGTGCGCGTGGTGCCGGTCGCGCGAAGGCTACGCGGGTCCGGCGGCGGCGGGCATGGCAGCGCGAATTCGCGCGGCCGCGGCCTGGACGGCGTCGGCGTCCGCGCCCGTCACGTTCACGTGCCCGATCTTGCGGCCGGGCCGGGGCGCCTTGTCGTACAGGTGCAGGTGGGCGGCCGGCTCGGCGAGCACGGCGGCGATCGGCGGCAGGGCGCCGAGCAGGTTGAGCATGACCGTGGTGCCCGTGGCCGCGGTCGCGCCCAGCGGAAGCCCCGCGACGGCCCGCATGTGGTTCTCGAACTGGCTGGTGACGGCGCCGTTCTGGCTCCAGTGGCCGCTGTTGTGCACGCGGGGCGCCAGCTCGTTGGCGAGCAGCCGGCCGTCGTCGTCGAACAGCTCGAGCGCGAGCACGCCCACGTAGTCGAGGTCGTCGAGCAGCGCCCGCGCGTAGCCCTCGGCGCTGGCCTGCAGCTCGGGCGACACGTCCGGGGCGGGCGCCGTCGTCTCGACCAGAATGCCCTCGCGGTGGCGGTTCTCGACGAGCGGGTAGAAGACCTCGGCGCCGTCCGGCCCGCGCGCGGCCACGATCGAGAGCTCGCGCTGGAAGTGTACGAAACCCTCGAGCAGCAAAGGCCGACCACCGAGCCGGTCCCAGGCGGCGTCGAGGTCGGCGGCCTCGCGGAGCACCTCCTGCCCCTTGCCGTCGTATCCGAGGCGGCGGGTCTTGAGCACGCCGGGCAGTCCCAGCTCGGCGATGGCGGCGTCCAGGTCGGCGCGCGTGTCGACGGTACGCCAGGGCGCCGCGGGAATCCCCAGGCGGGCGAAGGCCTCCTTCTCGTGCAGGCGGTCCTGCGCCACCTCGAGCGCCGCCGGCGGCGGGTACACGGGCACCGCGCCGGCGAGTTCACGCGCCGATCTCACGGGCACGTTCTCGAACTCGTAGGTCACGACCTCGAGTCCCTCACCGAAGCGGCGCACCGCGTCGAGGTCGTCGTAGGCTCCGCGCACGATCTCGCCGAGCCCGTCGACCGGGGCGGGCGCGCGCGGCTCGAGAAAGCGGAACCTGAGCCCCAGGGGGATGCCCGCGAGCGCCAGCATGCGGCCGAGCTGCCCGCCGCCCAACACGCCGACCGTCACGGGCGCGGCTTTCTGGGGTCGGGGTCGTCGAGGACGGCGCGGGTGCGGTCGGCCCGGTAGCGGCGCACGGCCTCCCGGATCTCGGGGTGGGCGGCGCCGAGCATCTGCGCGGCGAGCAGCGCGGCGTTGACCGCGCCCGCGTTGCCGATGGCCAGCGTGCCGACCGGAATGCCCCCCGGCATCTGCACGATCGAAAGCAGCGAATCGAGCCCCTGGAGCGCGCGCGACTGGACGGGCACGCCCAGCACGGGCAGCGGCGTCTTCGCGGCGAGCATGCCCGGCAGGTGCGCGGCCCCGCCGGCGCCGGCGATGATCACTTCGAGGCCGCGCGATTCGGCGTTCTCGGCGTACTCGAAAAGCAGGTCGGGGGTGCGGTGCGCCGAGACCACGCGCACTTCGTGCGGGACCTCGAGGGCGGAGAGCGTGTCGACGGCGTTCTTCATGGTCTCCCAGTCCGAGCGGGATCCCATGACGACGCCGACGAGGGGTGGGCGGTCAGTCATGCCGCGGACGATGGCCGGGGTCGGCGGGACGGTCAAGGGCCCGGTGCCCGGCGGGACGGTCGAGGCCGATGCCCGTTGGCGGCACGGCCTACGGCGCCCTTCCGTGAATCCCCCTGGGCGCGCACCTTGGACGTTCCGCCCTGCCCCGCCTCTCTTCCGCAGCGCAACCGCCTGCCGACCGATGACCGAACCGCCGACCCTTCGCGCCCTGCACGACGACGACCATCCTCGCCTCGCCGCCGTGTGGCCTCTCGTGCTCGCGGCCTGGGACGACGGCGTGCTCACGACGGGCGAGCGCCGCGCCTTCGCCGACACGCTGCTCACCTGCCCCGCGCTGGACGACGCGGACCGGGCCACGCTCCTGCCGTGGCTCGATCCGGCGAGGCCGCCGGCGTCGGACGCCCTGGTCGAGTTGCGCGGCCGGATCCGGTCGCTCGCCCCCGAGGTGGCGGCCGACGCCGCGTCGCTCACCGAGCTCGGCATGGACCTCGCGGGCGCCGTCGGGGCTCGTGGGGCGTGGCGCCAGCGAGACGCCCGCCAGGCCCTGGCCGACGCGGAAGCCAGCCTCGGCGTGCTGGGGCGCGAAGCCGTCCGCCGCATCATGCGCGTGGAACCGGCGGGCTCCGCGCCGCTTCCCTCGTCGCTCGACGACGCGCTCTTCGACGTCGCGCGACTACGGGCACTGATGGCCGAGCCCAACGCGGCCGACCGAGCCCACGTGATGGCGCTGCTCCAGGAGCCGGTGCTCCGCCCCGACCGGTCGGCCCCGCGCGATGCGTATCGCGAGGCGGTGCTGCAAGCCGTGCGGCGGGTCGCGGCCGAGGGGCTGGGTGTCCTGGGATATCCGCACGCGGCCGGGGGGCAGGACAGTCCCGGGCGCGCGATCACGGTGTTCGAGACGCTGGCCTACGGCGATCTCTCGGTGCTGGTGAAGTTCGGGGTGCAGTTCGGGCTGTTCGGCGGAAGCGTGCTCCAGCTCGGCACCGAGCGGCATCATCGGCGTTACCTCGGGCCGATCGGCACGCTCGCCTTGCCCGGGTCGTACGCGATGACCGAGATCGGGCACGGCTCGAACGTGCGCGAGCTCGAGACCGTGGCGCGGTACCGGCCCGCCGACGACACCTTCGAGATCCACTCGCCGACCGAGAGCGCGGGCAAGGCGTGGATCGGCAACGCCGCGGCGCACGGCCGCATGGCGACCGTCTTCGCGCAGCTCGAGGTGGGAGACGAGCGGCACGGCGTGCACGCGTTCCTGGTGCCGCTGCGTGACGACCGGGGCGACCCGCTGCCGGGCATCCGGATCGAAGACGAGGGGGCCAAGGTCGGGCTCAACGGTGTGGACAACGGTCGCATCTGGTTCGACCGGGTGGTGGTGCCGCGCGAGAACCTGCTCGATCGCTTCGGGTCGGTCGACGACGCCGGCCGGTACCAGAGCCCGATTCCGTCGGCCGGGCGGCGTTTCTTCACCATGCTCGGCACGCTCGTGGCGGGGCGCATCAGCATCGCGGCGGCGTCGGTGAGCGCCGCCAAGACCGGGCTCACGATCGCCGTGAGGTACTCGGCGCGGCGGCGGCAGTTCGGGCCCGAGGGCGAGGCCGAGGTACCCGTCCTCGACTACCTGACCCAACAGCGCCTGCTCCTGCCCGCCCTGGCCACGACGTACGGACTGCACTTCGCCGTCCAGGAACTCGTCGAGCGCTACGACCGTCACATGGCGTCCGCCGGCGACGACGAACAGGAGGGTCGCGAGATCGAGGTCCAGGCGGCCGGACTCAAGGCGCTCGCCTCGTGGCACTGCCTGGACACCCTCCAGGCCTGCCGCGAAGCGATGGGCGGGCGTGGCTATCACGCGGCGAACCGGCTCGGAGCGCTCCGCGACGACACCGACATCTTCACGACCTTCGAGGGCGCCAACGTCGTGCTCATGCAGCTCGTCGCGCGCGGGCTCCTGACCCGATTCCGCGAAGAGATGGGCGACCTCCGCTTCTGGGACCTCGTGCGGCATCTGACCGAACGCGCCCAGACTCGGGTGCAGGAGCTGAACCCGGTGGTCACCCGCAGGACCGACGCCGATCACCTCCTGGACCCGGACTTCCACGAGGCGGCCTTCCGGTACCGGGAGGAGCGGCTGCTGCAGTCTGCCGCGATGCGCCTCAAGAAGCGCATCGACGACGGACAGGACTCTTTCCTGGCCATGAACGAGGTCCAGGACCACCTGGTGTCGCTCGCCCGCGCGCACGTGGAGGCCCAGGTCTTCGAAGCCTTCCAGAAAGCCGTGGTGAGAGCCCCCACGCCAGGCCTCTCCGAAACCCTCCGTACCCTCCAGGGCCTCTACGCCCTGTCTCGTCTCGAAGCCGACCGCGCATGGTTCCTCGAGGCCGGATACTTCGATCCGCCCAAGGGCCGCGCGGTCCGCGCGCAGGTCAACCGACTCGTCAAGGAAGTCCGCGAACAGGCGCTCTTCCTGGTCGAGGCCTGGGGGATTCCCGACGCGGTCCTCGACGCCCCCGACGGAAAAACTTGTTTTCGGCCCGAGGGCGTTCCCACATTGGAAGGGTAGGGGTCGAACACGGCCCCGTGATTTCGAACCCCATTACCCGTCCATTCGTTTGGAGGAAGCGGGATGCTCAAGAGAACCTTCGCCGTCGCCGCGCTGGTCGCGCTGGCCTCGCCCGTCGCCGCGCAGGACACCGAAGATCCGACGTGGTCGAGCGACCGTCCGGACGGCGTGGCGCCGGCCGGGATCATCGGAGACCGGCTTCTGCCGGCGGGCGCCCTGGAGATCACCTATCGATTCCAGAAGATGGACTTCGAGGGCGTCCAGGTCGGCACGGCCCCCGTCGGCTTCTTCGACGTGTTGGACCTCTACGCCACGACGCCCTTCCAGCGCACCGACCGCCGGAACAACCTGCAGCTCACCTGGGGGGCGAGCGAGCGCCTCAGCCTGCTCGCCACCGCCTCGTGGATCGAGCGCTCGCGAAGCCTCGCCAACGAAGAGTTCTTCTTCTCGACCGAGGCGTCGGGCCTGAGCGACCTGCAGCTCGAAGCGCTCCTCGGCCTGTGGGACCAGGACGCCATCCGGGTGCACCTGCACGGCGGTGTCGAGGTGCCGGTCGGCTCGACCGACGAGCGGGGTGACCTCCTCGACTCGTCCGACCAGGTGCTCGCCTACGAAATGCAGCCCGGATCCGGGTCGTTCAGCGTGATTCCCGGTGTGACGGGGCAGATCCAGAACGAGCACGGCACCGTCGGGGCCCAGGTCAAGGCGCGGATTCGTTTGAACGACAACGATCGCGACTACCGCCTGGGTGACGAGGTCGAAGGGTCGATGTGGGCCATGTACCAGATGAACCGATTCTTCGCGTTCTCGACCGGACTCCGCTTCCGCTCCTGGGGGAGCATCGAGGGGGTGGACGCGGCGCTCGATCCGTCTCGCGATCCCGGTGAAGACGCGGTGTTCAGCGGCGGCGAGCAGGTCGACATCCCGGTCGGGCTCAACGTCTACATGCCCGAGGGCCGGCTCCAGGGCCACCGTTTCTCGATGGAATTCCTCTTCCCCGTCCACCAGGACTTCGACGCCTGGCGTCTGACGGGCGACTGGGGCTTCGCGCTGAGCTGGCGGAAGGCGTTCTGATCGGAACGGGTCGCCAAGAGAGAGGGGGCTGCT
>CBFGQV010000191.1:0-5945 GCA_965651045.1 uncultured bacterium | reverse complement strand
GGGCGGTCCTGGGCGACGAGCGGCCCGGCACCGGTTGCGAGGGCCAGAACCGTGAAGACCGTGCGTCGAATCATCGGGTGTGCTCCGTGGGCTCGAGAGGGGTGCACCATACTCCGCCCGCCACGGGTCGCAGAGCAAGCGTTGCGTATCGGCTGTGGGCGGGCCTATGGTGGGCAGTAGGCCGCTTTCCTCTTGCGAGTCGTCCGATGACCCTCAGCCGCACACTCGTTCTAGTGGTGCTGCTCGGCGCCGCGTGCGAACGGCCGCCGTCCGGCGACGACGTTCGGGACGGGGCGTTCGCCGGAGTGCCGGAGCGGGAGCTCGTCGAGGTCCTGCGCCTGGGCGGGCCGGAAGCGCCGGAAGAGGCTCGCTTCCAGGCCGAGCCGCATGTGGCGGTCCATCGGTCGGGGCTGGTTCACGTGCTCCACGCGCAGCAGGGGCGGGTGGCGGTGCTGGACTCCACGGGTCGACTCGTTCGCTGGATCGGCGGTCGGGGCGAGGGGCCCGGCGAGTTCGAGATCGCGATGGGGCTCGGGTTCGTGGGCGACACGCTCTGGATTCGCAACTTCCCGACGCCGCGCATCTCACGCTTTCGTCTCGACGGCACGCACCTGTCGACCGAGAGATCCCCTTACGATTTCGGGTATCGGCTGACGGCGCCCTCGGGCCTCTCGGGGTACCTGGCGAGGGGGCGCGCGTGGGCCTTCGCCGACGCCTTCGTGATCGGGCAGGACACGGCGGTCCAGATGCCGTTCCTCGTCGGTGACCGGGCCATGCGTCGGCCCGATACGCTGTTCACGGCGGCGAATCCGCGGGGGCGGCTCGCGGGGCTCCGCTTCGATCCCGTCCCGCAGCCGCCGTTCCATGCGGTGGCCCCGACCGGCGACCGCGTGGCGGTGGCGCATTGGCACGACGACGAGCCGGGCACGGTCAGGGTGCGCGTGTACGCACCCGAGGGTGCGGAGACTGCGTCATGGACGCTCGACTTCCCGGTGATCCCCCTCGATGACGCCGCGCGCGACAGCGTGCTCGGCGCCGGCGTCGAGGCGATCGAGCAGCTCGCGGTGCGGCTCCGTGAGCAGGGGATTCCCGAGAACGCGTTCCGGGCGACGATCTCACGGTCCGAGGTCGAGGCCGAGGTCTACCTGCCAGCGCACTACCCGCCGGTCCGGGGCATCAGGCTCGGCCACGACGGCACGGTCTGGATCGCGACCGCCGACGGGCTCGACGAGGGGCCGTGGCTCGTGCTCGATGCCCGGGGCGAAGCGCTGTTTCGGGTCGACGTGCCCGAGGGCGTCACCGTGCGCGCGGTGTCGGGTGCCACGATCTGGGCGACGGAGCGCGACGCCCTCGACGTGCCGTACCTGGTGCGCTACGACGTGCGGCCCGCGTCACGACCGGTGGACGGCGGCGCGTAGGGCTGGGTATTCGCCTCGAGCCACGACGTGAGACCGTCTTCGTCGAGTTCGCCGCTCGCGACGGAGAGCATGAGGGTGACGACGTCCTCTTCCGAGGCCACGATCCGAAGGCCGTTCAGCCCGAGAACGACGTACATGGCCTGGAACGCGATGCGCTTGTTGCCGTCCACGAACGGGTGGTTGTTGGCCAGCCCGAAACCATACGAGGCGGCGAGCGCATGGAGCCCGGTATCGGACCCGTAATGGAACCGATTTCTCGGCCGATCGAGGGCGGACTCGAGCAGGCCCCGGTCACGCAGGCCGAGCGTACCCCCGTGGGCCCGAAGCTGGTCGGCATGGACGGCGAGCACGATGGCCTGGCTGAGCCAGCGAGGCTCGTTCACTTGGCCAGTTCACGCATCGCGTTGCGATAGGCCTTGGCCCCTTCCTCATAGATCTCCATGGCCTCGGCGAAGTCGGGATCGAAGGGCGTGATGAGGATCCCCTCGTCGGTCTCCACGAGGTACACACGGTCCCCTGCGGCCAGGCGATACCGCTCGAGCATGGCCTTGGGAATGGTGGTTCCGGCGGAGTTGCCGATCGGGCGAATCGTGGTTTCCTGAGACATGCGCGTGGCTCCGAATGAGTTATTACGAAAGTAATAACATGGGTGCGAGAAGGGCAGCTGTCGAGAAGCACGGAACTGGCGCGTCGACTGTGAACGAAGGTATGGTAGCCGCAAACGACGCTTCCACGTGATCTCGACGAGCAGGGGGCACCGCATGAGACAACGATCCTTCTGGGCCAGTAACAGCGGCGCAATCGTCGTCGGCCTCGTGGCGGGTCTGGTGGTGGGCTTGTTGAATGCCGCGATGTTCGTGTGGATTGCTCCGGAAGACCACTGGATCAGGCAGTCCTGGATGCTGGTCGCCGCCGGGTGGGTGCTGGTGACGTCGGGCTTGCACGTGATGATCTGTCTCTTTACGTGGACGCTCGCCCGGAGCATGCGGAGCAACCGATGAAACGATACCTCGTCGCGACGGCGGCGCTTGCCGCCGCCCTCGCAAGCTGCGCGGGCCCCGACGCGGGCGACCGCCCGGTCGAGGTCGTCGTGACCGACAGCGCCGGCATCACGATCATCGACAACGGGGTGTTGCCCGAGCCGGACTCGGTCGAGGTGCTCCGGCCGACGCTGGAGATCGGCGTTCGCGAGGGCGACGAGGCCTATCAGCTCTTTCGCGTGATCGACGTGAAGCGGCTCGCCGACGGTGCCATCGCGGTCACGAACGGCGGAAGCCGGGAGCTCCGCATCTACGAGGCCGACGGCACGCACCGGGTCACGGCCGGGGGCCGTGGCGAGGGGCCGACCGAGTTCCGGTTTCCGACGGGCATCGTGCTCCGCCCGGGCGACAAGATTCAGGTGCAGGACTTCCTCGACCGGGTCTTCTTCGACCACGACGGCGCGTTTCTGGGGCGCGAGACGGGCGATCCCCAGGTGGTGCTCGAACTCGCGCAGAGCATGGGGGGATTCTCGGAAGGCGGTCGGTGGCTGGCCGACGGTCGTTTTTTTGCCCCGGTCTACGAACGAAGCCAGGGTGCACCGCGGCCAGGGCCCCTTCAGCGGCCTCGCATGACATTCGTGCGGCTGTCACCCGACCTCGAGCAGGTCGAGACGCTCGGTGAGTTCGGGGGCATCGAGCAGCAGCGCATCGACGCGGGCGGCCCGTACGGGGTGTCGTCGAACGTGCCGCCGTTCGCGAAGAACGCCTCGAGCGCCCTCGGCGCCGCCGACGGAACGGTGGTCGTCGGCGACAACGCGAATCCCCAGATCGAGCGCTTCCACCCCGACGGAACGCGCTCCATCGTGCGGTGGGCGGGCGAAGCCCAGCCGGGCACGAGTGACGAAGTCGAGGCCTGGAAGGAGACGCAGCGGAACGCGAGCTGGGCGCAGGAGATGTTGCCGGCACTCGAGCGCATGTGGGCCGTGGTGGACATACCTGAGACCAAGCCCCACTTCGGCCGCGTCATGGTCGGCTCGGACGGCACGCTCTGGGTCGACGTCGAGAGCCCCGTCGAAGGGACCCCGATGCACGTGTTCGGCGCCGACGGACGCTTCCAGCGCACGGTGCGCTTCACCGGCGGGGTCTTCACGGTCCACGACTCGGGGCCCGGGTGGGTGCTCGGGGTGCTGCGCGACCAGGACGACGTGGAGTTCGTGCAGTTCTACACGCTACCTCGCCCGCTTTCGGAGGTGTGACATGTCGAGTAGACGCCCGGCCGCCGCGCTCGCGCTGGCCTGTATCGCACTGGCCGCGTGCGACCGCGCCGCGGTGTCGGACGAGGTTCTGCGGGTGGAGAGCTTTCCGAGGCTCGTGGCGGACGAAGAGGCTCGCATCGGCGACGCCGACGATCCGGACGTCGGGTTCTCTCGTGTGGGCGGTATCGACGTGGACGCCGAGGGCCATGTCTACGTGCTGGAGGGACAGTCGGCCGAGATCCGGGTCTACGACCCCGAGGGGGCGCTCGTCCGTCGCATCGGCCGGCGGGGCGAGGGTCCGGGGGAGTTCCAGGGCGGGCCCCGCTTCGGCGTGAAGGGCGATACCGTCTGGGCGGTGGACCAGCAAGCCAACCGCATCACCCTCTTCGACCGGCGGGGCGCGCTCCTCTCGACGGGTGCGATCCAGGCCGTTCAGGTTCGGCTCCCCTCGGGAGTGGGCCACATCATGCCCTGGAGCATGCAGCCGGACGGCCTGTTCACGGGCCACCTCTCACGCGTGAGCTACGCCCTGGACGCCGGAGAGGTGAACGTCGGCGACAGCATTCCCGTACCGATCGTGCGATTTCGCGCCGACGGATCCGTGGCCGACACGATCGGCTGGGCCGGGCGGCCACCACCTCGTATGTGGCGCCCCCCTTCGGAAGAAGCCCCCTCGCCAGCGATCGTCGAGGTGGCCGGTCGCCGCTTCTTCGCGCCCCGGCCCCCGACGACGTTGCCGGCCTGGCTGCCCCTGCCGGACGGCTACGTGCTGGTCGAGACGCCGCTTCCGGCGGCCAGCGACGCGGCCGCATTTCAGGTGACCCGCATCGGACTCCGCGCCGACACGGTGTACCATCGGTCCTTCTCGTTCACCCCAGAGAGATACACGCCCGACGACCTGGACTCCATCGCGGCGTGGGCGGCGCGGGGCGACCCCCGGGGCCTCAGCGTGTACATGCCCGGCCGCCCTCCGCCCGACGACTGGCAGGCGATCGCGGCGCGACTGCGGGCCGTGATGGACTTTCCCGAATGGAAACTGCCCCTCGAGGCTCCGAGGCTGTCGCAGGACGAGGGCATCTGGGTGCGCCGGGCCGATCAGCGATCCGGCGCTACCGCGACCTGGCTGGTGTTCGACGCAGAGGCGAATCCCAGGGGCCGCCTCGAACTGCCGGAGGGGTTGGACGTCCGGTGGAGCCGGGGCGACACCGTCTGGGCCGTCGATACGGACGCCTTCGGCGTGCCCTGGTTGGTGCGACTGAGGCTGCGTCCGGAGGATTGAGCGCGCGGGTTCACCAGCGCCACACCAACGACACCGTCGCGTAGTGCAGCCACGCGAAGGTGTACACCTCGTCGACGTCGGCGCCGCCCTCGACGGTCCGGTAGCCGGCCTGGAGCGCCCACGGACCGCCCGGGTCGTAGCCCAGTTCGAGCGCGGCGTCGACGGCCCGGCCGGGGCCGCCCGCCAATCCGTCGACGTCCAGGTCCAGCCGCCAGCGCGGGGCCACGCTCCAGGTGCCGGCCAGGTGCAGGAGCGGTACGAATCCCAGGTCGTCCTTGTGCGACGCCGTGGCACCCTGCTCGAGGGCGATCGTGGCGTCTCGGAGCTTGGCCGTGAATCCCACCCATGCCGTGGTGCTCGCCCCGGCGTGCCAGCGGTAGCGATACGACGCGCGGTACGAGTTGAAGGTGTAGGTCGCCTCGAGCGGCGTGCCCGCCGTGTAGCGCGCACCCGCGAAGTCGATGTCCGAGGTGGGCGTGCCCGTCTCGGTGAGCGAGAACGGCGCCGCCAGGAGTCGCACCGCGTGGCGCTCGTTGGCGTGCCAGGTCAGGTAGACGCGCCCCGCCGGCCAGGGCCCGCTTCCCGCGAGATCGTACAGCGAAAAGCGCGTGGCCGACCCGTCATTGGGGATCTCCACGTCGTTGTAGCTCTGCCACGCGGGTCCGGCCTCGAACTCGAGGGTGAATCCGGCGTTCTGGGCGGCGGCCGAGGCCGGAAGGGTCGCGAGCAGCCCGGCCGCCGCGAGCAGGCTCGAGGCGGAAGCCTGCCGCGCGATGCGGCGCATGGTCTGGCGCATGGTGCTCCGTTCGTGTCGACGTGACGGGAGGGCGTGCAGACCTACCGCGCGCCGATGCGCGGGTTCCCGCCGTTCCGCCGGGATCAGGTCGCCACGTAGAACGCCGAGAACGTGCCCACGTTGATGCACGCGTGGGCACAGATCGCCCAGACCAGCCCGCCGGTCTCGTGCGCGCTCTTGGCGAAGAGCACCGAACCGGCGCCCACCGCCACCGCG